>CAYMTX010000043.1:0-16208 GCA_964393475.1 uncultured Roseburia sp.
TGTCGCATTGTGCGAGCGTTGGAAGACAGAAGATTGACTGCGGTTACCCACCTAGCATTCGCTAGGCGTCAAAATCGTAGGAAACGGCATTTTGGGTATTACAAAAGAAAAAGCTTAATTGTCCAAAAGATTATTTACAAAAGATAGTATAGTTTACAGATGAAGTTTCTGGTATACAAGAGAATCTTTCGGTACAGAAGAGTAAGAGATAAGATACAGAAGAGGAATAAGAGGCTGCTTATTTGGCAGCCTCTTTTATAATTCTTTAGGAAAGAACTTGTTACGTTGGTGTATGGAGGAAAAGGATGAATGAATCAATCTAATTACCGTAAAGCAAAAGCGAGTAAAAGTAAGAAAAATTTGATGAAAATCTTTGTGGTGCTATTGATTGTAATGATTGTAACGTCAATCGGAATCGCTTCTAATGAGTTCCAAGAGGATAAGCTGACGGATAGTTATGTATCGGTAGATGAGGCTGTTTCGGCGTTGCGGTTTAGTGTTTATTCGAGAGAAGAATGGCAGGATTTTTTTGGAGATTATAAAGAAGCGTACATAACAAGAGAAATGGTATACGATATTCTGACACAGCTTGGAACGATAGAAGTAATTCCGCTTGAGGAAGCTGGAAAAAAGAAATCTGTCAGTAGAACAGAATGGAATAATATTTATGGCCAGTTGGTGGATTATCTGGATATTGAGAATCAGATTAGTATAAGAAATGTTTTGGTATTAGCTACGGAAGCAGGTGAGCAGGAACATTTGTTATATACAAGTGAAGGTGTGCTGAAAACGATGCTGCCTGTTGCATATTTTTCGGATTGGGCGGGATATGATTTGTATATGCTTGGTGATGAGTGTATAGGTGTTGTAGGAAAGTCGGATGAAGAGAATGTAATTTCTAATACATATATTATGAGTGCGACAGAAGATACGCTGACATTTTTGTTCGATGAAAGAACGTATGAGAAAAAGGCGAAATTAGAAGGGCAGACGATAGAAGAAGGGGTAGCAGATATCACAGTAAGTGGCAAGGAAGTCGTTGCGATTGCTCAAAAACATGATTTCATAGAAGGACATTTAGTGTCTCATGATGACACAACGATTGAAATAGAAGGGTATGGAAGGGTTTCTCATAGTGGAAGGCTGCCGGTGTATCGTGCATACGACATTGTAGAAGAATTGAGTGTTTCAGACATTGTTTTGGGTAATATGGATGTGAAATACATTATTGGAGAAAATGAGGTATGTGCGATTTTAATTACAGCACCGGCGGAGATTGCTTATGTACGTGTTCTGTTGTTGGCGGATGATGGTGGAAAATTCCGGGAGGATGTTTTTTTGTGCGGAAACGGAGATGTTTCCGTCTCTTGCGGGGATGTGACAAGTGTGATTCCGGCAGGAACTGTATTGAATGTGAAGGAGTACTTGGATAGCGGAGAGGATACATTTGTTTTAGAACCAATTTCTGATAACCAGTTGACCTATATATGTGAAGAAAACGGGAAAAAGATAAGTAATGGGTATTCCGGTAAGATGGAAGTACGACAATACGAAAAAGGATATTGTATTGTAAATGAGGTAGAATTTGAACAATATTTATATTCCGTTGTGCCGAGTGAGATGCCGTCCAATTACCAGACAGAAGCATTAAAGGCACAGGCGGTTTGTGCACGGAGTTATGCCTACATTCAGGTTGTAAGGTCTGATTTGGCTGCATATGGTGCGCATATTAATGACAGTTCATCTTATCAGGTTTATAATAATATCGAAAAAACCAATGCTTCTATCAAAGCAGTAGATGAGACTGCCGGGATGGTGATGTTACACGAAGGAGAGGTTATTGAAGCATACTATTTCTCGACATCCATGGGATATACTGAGACAGAAGAGACATGGAATCCGATTGAGGGGACTGAAGTGGGGTATTTGAAACGTGTATGCTTAAATCAGCAGACATTTGACGGGGATTTGTCAAACGAAGAGGAGTTCAAAGAATATCTGGTATCAGAGAATAACGGATATGACAGTGATATTCGTTTTTTCCGCTGGGAGATTAAAGCGGATTATTCAGGGCAGACAGATACAATTAAATCAATATTAAATACACGCAGAGAGGCTTCAAAACGTCATGTTACGTTCTATAAGTCAGATAAGGAAACACAAGTAGATTCTATGAAGAAGTTCGGGGATTTCAAAGGATTTGATGTGGCGAAAAGAAGTGAGTCCGGCTCTATTTTAGAGTTGATGGTTTGTTTTGAAAATGGTTATGTGAAAGTAGAAAACGAATACAATATTCGTAAAGTTCTTGGAACGGGTGCACTTGGAATTACTTACAAGAACGGAAGTGTGGGTGAAATAGGAAGTATCATCCCAAGTGCATTCTGCACAATAGAAGAACAGGCAGATGGCACCTACCTTTTGTGCGGAGGCGGTTACGGGCATGGAATTGGAATGAGCCAGAACGGTGCGAATGGACTTGCAAAAGCAGGATATGATTATATTGATATTTTAAATTTTTTTTATAAGGATATTGAAGTGGTGGATATTCGGTCATGATTTGGAAATTGATTTTTAATATTGCAAAATTTACGAAGGAATGTAAGGAGGATAAGATAAGTGCCTATGCTGCACAGTCGGCATTTTTTATCTTGTTGGCAATAATACCCTTTTTAATGGTATTTTTGTCCCTGATGAAATACACTCCGGTTACAGAGAGCATGTTGCTTGAACTGTATGAGGAAGCGTTACCGGGCTATATCTCACCTTTTTTTATTACTATTACAGATGAAATATATACGCGTTCAATTGGGGTTACGGCAGTGAGTTCCGTTGTGGCAATTTGGTCTGCAGCAAAAGGAATGTATGCGTTGACTAATGGGCTTAACGCAGTGAATGATTTGGAAGAAACGCGAAATTGGTTTGTTTTAAGATTTTGGTCGGCTATATATACGGTAATTTTTATGATTATTTTGGTTTTCACAATGCTTGTAGGCGTGTTTGGCAATTTAATCAGGACTTTGGCAGTAGACTATCTTCCGATTTTGCGGGAATTTTCTGTGATATTGTCTAGTTTTAAAGGAATATTACTATTTGCGATATTGGCAATATTTTTTGATGTGGTGTTCACGGTTTTGCCAAATGCAAAGATTGATTTTATAAGTCATTTGCCGGGGGCTATACTGTGCGCGTTATCGTGGAATGTAATTTCCTTCCTTTTATCGATATATATTAATTATTTTAACGGTTTTTCCATGTATGGTAGTTTGACCACTGTGGCGTTGATGATGTTGTGGTTGTATTTTTGCATTTACAGTACGTTGATGTGTGCGGAATTTAATGTGACTTTTGGCGAAAATATGAAAAGGTGGATTAACCGTTATAAGAAAATTTAGCATGTCAAAAATAGATTCAAAATTTTATAGAAAATTGAAAAATAGCATTGCATTGCAGAAAAAGATAATATACAATTTTAGCTGATATGTAAAAACACTTGCCCGCGATATGCGGTTACAAGGTAGATGAGGAAAATACGAGGAGATGTGGAATGGAAAAAGATATTCTGATTGAACTAAAAAATATTAAGAAAGTTTACGACCAGGATACGCTCGTAGTTGAAGATTTCAACCTAGAGATTAAGAAAGGGGAATTTGTAACCCTTCTTGGACCATCCGGTTGTGGTAAGACCACAATTTTGCGTATGTTAGGTGGATTTGATAAGCCAACGGAAGGAACGATTCTTCTTGATGGAGTAGATATTACAGAGATGGCACCGAATCAGCGCCCGATTAATACTGTGTTCCAAAAGTACGCCCTGTTTCCGCATTTGAACGTTTATGATAACGTAGCGTTTGGATTAAAATTGAAAAATATGACCAAGTTTGAACGGGATAAAAAAGTACGTAAAGTATTGGAATTAGTAGACTTGGAAGGTTTTGAGAAGAGAAGTATACATACACTCTCCGGCGGACAACAGCAGAGAATTGCAATTGCAAGAGCTATCGTAAATGAGCCGGAGGTGCTTTTGCTGGATGAATGTTTGAGTGCATTGGACTATAAAATGCGTAAAGAAATGCAGTTAGAGTTAAAGAGCATGCATAAACAGCTTGGTATAACTTTCATTTTTGTTACACATGATCAGGAAGAGGCTTTGACCATGTCTGATAAAATTGTAGTTATGGCAGATGGTGAAATACAGCAGATTGGTACACCGGAAGAAATTTATAATGAGCCGGCAAACCTTTTTGTGGCCGACTTTATCGGGGAAAGTAATATTTTTCACGGTCGTATGACGGGACCGGAGAAAGCATTTTTCTGTGGTGCAGAATTTAACTGTGTGGATCCATATAAAAAAGGTACTGTAATTGATGCAGTTGTGCGTCCGGAAGATGTGAAGATTACTGATGTAGAAAAAGGTCAGATTACAGGTGAAGTGTTGTCTGCTGATTTCAAAGGAACTTTTTACAATGTAGTAGTCCGTTCCGGAAAAACAGAGATAGAAGCTAATAGTTTGAAATATTATGAACCGGGTACGATTGTGGGCATGAAGATTGCTCCGGATAATATTCACATTATTCCTTATGATAACAGCATTAACCACTATGATGGTGTAATTGTGAATTATTTCGCAGGGAAAGGTCTTCTTGTGGAAGTGGCAGATTTTACATGGTATGTAGAACTTGAACGTATTTTCCCGGGGGCAACAGCGGAAGATGGATTTGTTATGGATATGAATGGTCGTCCGATTCAGGTGGAAGATGTGCGTGTGGAAGCCTATATTGCACCTTCGGATATTAAATTAAGTGACGATGCAGAGGAAGGTTTGATTACCGGTAACATTGTCTCCTTTATTTATGTCGATGACCATTATATGTACACTGTCCGTACAAAGTCAGAAGAAGATTATGTGGTACATGATGTGGATCTTTGGAATCAGGAGGACTTTGTCAGTCTGATTATTCCGGAAGAAAAGGTGTCATTCCGTGTGGTGCGTTCATAGGAGGATGAGAGTTGAGACGATATAGATTTAAACGGGAAGATTTAGTACTTCCTTATGTGGTATTTTTGGTATTGTTTGTCGTATTACCATTGTTTGTAATCATCTCGTATGCATTTACAAATGCTAATGGAGACGTGTCATTTGAGAATTTTATTCATTTCTTTCAAAATTCGAAGACCATTGGTACACTTATTTATAGTATCGGAATAGCTTTACTGTCTACCATTTTTTGCTTGATTTTAGGCTATCCTGTGGCATACATTCTTGCAAAAGGAGAGATGTTTAAAGAACATTCACTTTTATTTTTGTTTGTGCTTCCGATGTGGATTAATTTTACATTGCGTATCACTGCCATGAAAGAGATACTGACTTTTTTTGAAGGGAATTTAGCATATCATCCGTTCTTTAATACGGTATTATGTATGGTTTATGATTTTCTTCCATTTATGATTCAACCACTTTATAATGCGTTGACAAAACTGGATGACAGTATGCTGGAAGCGGCACATGATTTGGGTGCAAATAAATTCCAGGTGATTTTAAAAGTAGTGTTACCATTATCAATTCCGGGTATTGTTAGTGGTGTGACAATGGTATTTTTACCATCTATGACAAATTATGTAGTTTTAGATCTTGTATATAACAGTACATATATCATGGGCAGCCTGATTGGAAGTTATTTTAGTGCTTATGATTGGCACAATGGTTCGGTTGTTTCTTTGGTATTATTGTTGATTATCGGTATTATTACATTTATTTCCAATAAGTTGACCAGATTTGAGTCAGATGCGGAGCCAAAAGCAAAACGTGCGTAGAGGAGATGAAAGTGATATGAAAAAGTTTTTTCAGTGTGCGTGGATTGGAATGGTGTTAGCATTTTTGTATGCACCAATTCTGATACTAGCAGTATATAGTTTTACCAAATCCACGATGATAGGTACGATTCGGGGATTTTCTTTGAAGAACTACATCACGTTATTTACGACACCGGAATTGTTACAGATGATTTTAGGAACGATAGTGCTTGCACTTGTAGTCGCAACCTTATCTACGATTCTTGGTACAGCGGGTGCAGTGGGAACTTTTTATTCCAAAAAGAATGTGCAGCATGTTGTGGAATTGGGAAACCAGATTCCGGTTGTTAATGCTGATGTTGTGACAGGCTTCTCAATCTGTATTTTGCTGATTGTATTTTTTAATATGGAAAAAGAGTCATTTATTCCGTTGTTGGTGGGACAGATGACGTTGTGTACGCCGTTTGTATATTTACAGGTTATGCCGAGATTACAGCAGATGGACCCGCATCTTTATGAAGCGGCATTGGATTTAGGGTGTGACACAAAACAAGCATTGGTAAAAGTTACTTTGCCACAGATTTGGCCGGCTGTTCTGTCTGGATTTATAACGGCGATTACATTATCATTGGATGATTATTTTGTTTCAACATACACAAAGCCTGCAACATTCGATACAATCAGTACTTACGTTGTAAATGCGACAAAGGGCTCACAGACAGAAATAAAGACTGCACTTTGGGCATTGTCAACCATTATTTTTGTGCTGGTTGTCTTTATGACAATCGCAGTAAATAAGATGCCGGAACTGGAGGAAGAATCATGAAAAAGATAAAACGCTTCTTGTGTGTCTGTGTACTGGCGGTGTTGGCACTGACTGCCTTGGGCTGTGGCAGGAGAGATGAAAATGTGATTGTTCTTCGCATTAATAGCTGGGAAGAATATATTGACGAAGGCGGTTGGAAAGAGGAGAATGCTATTACACTTTCTGATGGAAGAGTAATTTGTCCGGAAACAGGAATTATCGAAGAATTTGAAGACTGGTTTTATGAAACATATGGTATGCGGGTTCGAGTAGAATATTCTGCATTTGGTACAAATGAAGAGTTATATAATCAGATGACAATGGGAGATACCTATGATTTGGTCTGTCCATCGGAATATATGATTATGAAGCTGATGGCGGAAGGTGTGTTAGAGCCGTTTTCAAATGATTTTTTCGATGAAAGTATTGAGGAGAATTATTACATCAGAAATGTTTCGCCATATATTAAAGGGGTGTTTGATGAACTTTCCATTCAGGAGCGTTCGCTTGGAAAATATGCGGCAGGATATATGTGGGGGACGCTCGGGATTGTGTATAATCCGGAGGCCGTTACGGCAGAAGAGGCCTCTCACTGGAACTTATTGTTGTCGGATAAATTTACAAAGCGTGTGACCATTAAGGACAGTGTACGAGATGCTTATTTTGCCGGAAACTGTATTTTAAATGAAAAGACCATTAATTCAGAAAAATTTATAAACACTCCGAACTATTTAAATAATTTGTCGGAATTACTGAATGCTACGGACGCTGACACGGTAGATGCAGTAGAAGAGATTTTAAGCAGGATAAAGAATAATGTGTATTCTTTTGAAACAGACAGCGGAAAAGCAGATATGGTAACCGGAAAAGTAATTGCGAACCAACAGTGGTCCGGAGATGCTGTGTTTACATTGGATCAGGCGGAAAAAGATGGTGTTTTCCTATGTTATTCCGCGCCGGAGGAAGGAACGAATCTCTGGTTTGATGGTTGGTGTATGATTCGTGCCGGAATTGCGGAAGACCGTAATAAGAAGATTGCGGCAGAGGCATTTGTTAATTTTATTTCAAAACCGGAAAATGCTGTTCGTAACATGAATTATATTGGTTATACATCCGTGATTTCCGGAGGAGAAGATGATACGATTTTACAGTATATCGATGCATGTTATGGTGCAAAGGGTGATGAAACAGAATCAGTAACAGAATATTCTCTGGGTTATTTCTTTGGAGAAGATGAGAGTGCAGATTATGTTATTGTAACACCGGAAAGCCAGACAAGACGACAGCTTTTTGCACAATATCCATCAAAGGAAGTCATGGAACACTGTGTAGTCATGGAATATTTCAATCCGGAGGAAAATACGCGTATTAACCGTATGTGGACGAATGCAAGGTGTTTTGATTTTGGATGGTAATTCAATAGATTGTGAAGAATAGAAGTTGTTAATATAACAGAAACAGCAGGGGAGAGTATGAAATTCTTTAATAAAATTAGTGGAAAATTAGCACTCTTTTTCTATATCATTACACTATATTATTCATGGCATTTATGCCAGTATGGAGGGGTGAAACGTCATCTTTCGATGTTGGTATTAGGGATTGCCGGTATGATTGTGGTGTTTATTTTTGGGGCAATAGCTAAATCAAAGGAAAAGGAAAGAAATACTTCTCAAAAAATATTTTATGTGGAACTTGTGATTTTTCTGGTGTTTTCCATATGGTTTGCAGGAAAAATAGTGTATTCAGCAATTCCTTATCATGGGGCATTATCATGGAAAATCGATGAGTGGATGCGAAAAAAAGAAGTAAAATTAGAACAAGGGAATTTGTTTGAGGATGGAGCAGATGGTTTCCTAAGGGATATAGACAAAGTCTTGGATTTGCCGGAAGAACTGTATATTGCAAATCAGTGTCAGATTCAATTTTCTGATGATGGCACGATTCAGTATATTTATGCGTTTTTATATGGAAAAAATGAGTCCGGTGAGAAAAAGACATATCTGATTGATTACAATGCAGAAAATAGTAATCATATGACCGTTTGGATAGATGGAAATGCAAACGGAGAATATGAGGAAGATAAGCGTTTGAAGCCGATATTTACAATCTTAGAACAAGCGGACTGGATTGAACAGGTGAAATACTGGACGGAATCTTTGGAAACGGAAGAAATATATGAAATATTATATCTTGGCAGAAGGTCTTTTCATACCGAAGAAGGTTTGCGCTATGTTTCTGATAGTGAAAATGAAGATAGTAATGGTTATAGAGAACAAGGTGGAGAAAGTATTTTTTCAAGGCTGGATGGCGGCGGAGCAATCATAGGTTATGAGGTATCGCTTTGCATTCCGAAATTGGCGGATATTATACCGGTCAGATATATTTTGAAGCCACATTACATTACACCGGAAGAATTAAAAACGGAAAATACCATAGAGCAAGCTGAGGCGGCAATTGAAGCCAAAAGCTGGACAGTCGATCGGAGTGACGGAAGTATGTATTTCTTCCTGGATGAGAATATAGGATGGCATATAGTAATTACAGGTGCGGCTGCCGGAAGCAGGTTTTATGAGTTGGATTACAGTATGGATGGTGGAAATACATGGAGCCGTATAAATACAGATCCGTTTGGTGGAACGATTGGAGTAACAGAAGGATTGCTTTTTTATGATGAAAGTTTTGGAATTGCAGGAATCACCAATGCATCTGGTTCTTATTCACGGTTATATATTACAAGAAATGGTGGAAATACTTTTGAGCAGATTATTCTTCCAATGGAGCAGGTGACGGAATTGCCGGAAGTGGCAGAGGAAATGGGATATACAATAGAAGATTACGATTATCTGAATATGCCGGAAAGTGAAGTAGACAGATTAACGATAATTGTTACTACGGAATCTCCGGAAAGTGATGGAATTGTATTTCAATCTAAAAATCAAGGCGTGACATGGGAATATGTTGGAATACAACAGTAGTGTATAGGTCAGCAAGGAAAAGCACATGTGTGAAAACGCAGGTGCGATAAGAAAAACTCCTTGATGTTTTTAAACAAATATGTTAGAATGAATAATGATTTTGAAATGAAAAGGCAATGAATGTGCAGGCAGCGATGCCACAGAGGACTATACTTTTTTCAGAGAGAGGGAATCACCGGCTGTAAGTTCCCTTAAGGTAAGGTAGGAATCGAATTTCACACAGGAGCTGCATTTGTGAAGTAACAGTCAGAAAAGACTTTGAGTAGCAAATGACGTTTGTGCACGTTACGCATAGGAAGAGCTTTTTACAGGCAGCAATTTAAAAGGCAGTTTGTAACAGAGAACTAGGGTGGTACCGCGGATAATTCGTCCCTTGCATAAGAGATTATGCAAGGGATTTTTTTAATCCATAGGACACCAAAGCCTGTTATTACAAATTAAGTAACTATAAAAAGGAGACTGAGATGAACGCAAATTTAGAACAGATTAAGCAGGAAATCATTGCGGGAGCAGAAGAATTAAATTCATCCAAAGAAGTATATGAATTTAAAAAGAAATTCTTAGACGGAAAGACCGGAAAAATAGGTCTTTTAATGAAAGAGATGAAGAACATTCCAAATGACCAGAAGGCTGAGTATGGTAAGGGTGTCAACGAATTAAAAACATGGGCGCAGGAGTTTTTGGGCGGTCTTGATGAGAAGATGAAAGCGAAAGAGTTACAGGCGCGCTATGAAGCAGAGAAAATTGATATTTCTTTACCGGCTGTAAAGACAGAAGAGGGCAATTTACATCCGATTACACTTGTTCGTAATGAAATTATTGATATTTTTTCCGGTATGGGTTTTGAAATCTTTGAAGGACCGGAAATTGAGACAGACTATTATAATTTTACAGCATTAAATACACCGCAGGATCATCCGGCACGTGATATGCAGGATACATTCTATTTATCACCGGAATTTTTACTCCGTACACAGACTTCTGCGGGACAGATTCATGTTATGGAGAAAAAGCAGCCTCCAATTAAGATTTTATCACCGGGTAAAGTGTTCCGTTCTGATGATGACGCGACACATTCACCGATGTTTACCCAGATGGAAGGTCTTGTTGTAGACAAAGGAATTACATTATGCGATTTACAGGGAATGTTAGATGAATTTGTGAAAAAGATTTATGGAGAAGGTACAAAAACACGTCTTCGTCCATCTTACTTCCCATTTACAGAGCCGTCTGTAGAAGTAGACTGCAGTTGTTTTGAATGTGGCGGTAAAGGCTGTAAGCTTTGCAAGGGCACAGGCTGGATTGAAATACTCGGTGCAGGTGTTGTGAATAACAAGGTATTGGAAAATTGTGGTATTGATACAGATGTATACAGCGGTTTTGCATTTGGTATCGGTATTGAACGTACAGCAATGCTTAAATACGGCATTAATAACATTAAATTATTATTTGAATCTGACATCAAAGTATTAAATCAGTTGAATGATAAATAGAAAGGTTTGGTAAATAGATATGATAGCACCATTAAGTTGGTTAAAAGATTATGTTGATATAGACATTACTCCACAGGAATTAGAAGAAAAATTATTTTCCTGCGGATTTGAAGTAGAAGAATTATATGAAGTTGGAAAAGACATCAGCAAAGTTGTTGTCGGACATGTTTTAACATGTGAGGCTATTCCGGATACTCATTTACATGTTTGTCAGGTAGACTGCGGAGAACATGGTCAGTTCCAGATTTGTTGTGGTGCAGATAATGTACATGCCGGTGGCAAATTCCCGACTGCACTTGTAGGCGCAACTGTTTATGCGACTGCAAAAGACCATAAGACAGTCGAAGGTGTTATGACAATTGGAAAAGGTAAGTTAAGAGGTTATGAATCATTCGGTATGCTTTGCTCCGGTGTTGAACTTGGGGTAAGTGAAGATATGTATCCTGGTGCCGGATATAACGGATTACTTGTATTACCGGAGGATGCGGTAGTTGGCGCAGATGTAAAGCCGATTTTAGGATTGGATGACTGGATTTTTGACATTGCGATTACAGCAAACAGACCGGATTGCCAGAGTATTGTAGGTATTGCCAGAGAAATCGCAGCTGTATTAGAGAAGCCATTTAAAGCTCCGGCACTGGATTATACAGAAGATGATGTGACTTTAGAAGGTTTTTCTGTAAAAGTAGATTGCCCGGAATTGTGTCCAAGATACAGTGCCCATTATGTACATGATGTGAAAATTGCAGAATCTCCTGCATGGATGAAACGCAGATTAGCATTAGTGGGTATCGGTGCAATTTCTAATATTGTTGATATTACCAATTATATTTTAAAAGAACTTGGTCAGCCGATGCATGCATTCGATTATACAACATTAGAGGGAAATGCAATCAATGTCCGTCGTGCGGCAGAAGGTGAGAAAATTGTTACATTAGATGAGACAGAGCTGACATTAACAACCGAAAATATGCTCATCTGTGATGGTGTAAAACCGGTAGCATTAGCAGGTGTTATGGGAGGGCTTAACTCAGAAATCAGAGAGACAACCAATACCGTTCTGTTTGAATCAGCGAAATTTGCACGTGACAATATCCGCCGTACATCAAGAGCAGTAGGAAAATCTTCTGATTCCAGTGCACGTTATGCAAAAGGTGTAGATGAGTATGCGACTGTGATGGCGATGAAACGTGCCCTTCATTTAATCGAAGAATTAGGATGTGGTAAAGTTTCAAAGTTACATGTAGATGTAAATACCGGAAATAGTGTAGAGCCAAGAGAACTGACAGTAAGCATTGCAAAAGTAAATGCCGTTCTTGGTATAGTAGTTCCAAATGAAGATATTATCCGCATTATGACAAATCTTTGCTTTGAACCAAAGATTGACGGAGATGCATTAACATTACAGATTCCTGCATATCGTGAAGATATGGAGGGGTATCAGGATGTGGCAGAGGAAGTAATCCGTATGTATGGTTATGACCATATTACACCAACCTTTATGCCGACAGCACAGGTGACCGTTGGCGGTGAGAATATGGTTCAGAAGACAGAATTACGTTTGAAAAAAGCACTTTGTGGTGTTGGTGCACATGAATGTATTCACTATTCGTTCTTCTCGCCATCTGATTTAGATTTATTAAGATTGCCGGAAGATGCTCCGGAGCGTCATGCAATCCGTATTATGAATCCGATTAGCGAAGAATTATCATTAATGAGAACTACTTTGGCAGCATCTATGATTAATGCAGTTGTCCGCAATCAGAAAAAGGGGAACTTAGAAGGAAGATTATTTGAAGTTGCAAAGAAATTTATTCCGAAGGAGCTTCCGTTAGCAGAGTATCCGGATGAGCGTCAGACTCTTTGTGTAGCTGCATTTGGCGCAAAAGAAGATTTCTTTACAATGAAAGGAATTGCAGAAAAAGTTGCAGAAGTATTACATGTAGATTTTACTTATGCAAATATGACCAATACATTCTTACATCCATTCCAGACAGCAAGTATCAGCTGTAACGGAGAGGAAATCGGTTACTTTGGTAAACTCGCTTATGATATTGCTGAGGAATGTGACCTTCGTACAGCAATGTATCTCATGGAAATTGATTTAGAAGCATTATCAAAATACTATGGCAAAAAAGCAATGTTTACACCACTTCCGAAATTCCCTGAGGAACAGCGTGATTTGGCGATTGTGGTTGATAAGAATATTACATGCGGTGAAATCGAAGAAACGATGAAAGAGGCCTGCAAATATATTACAAGTATTCAGTTATTTGATATTTATGAAGGTGCTCAGATTGGTGAAGAGAAAAAGAGTATGGCATTTACTGTATTGTTTACACCAAAGGATGAGGCTTTTGGTGCAGAGTCTGTAGATGGTTTCGTTAAGAAGATTCTGAAGCAGATGAACAAGAAATTCGGAGCAGAACTTCGTAGCTAAGAGAAAGAAAAAATAGGAGAAATTATGGAACAATTATTAAAATCCGATTTTTATTATGATTTGCCGGAAGAATTGATTGCACAGGATCCGTTAGTGGATCGTTCCAGCTCCAGATTAATGGTTTTGGATAAAAATACCGGAGAAATCAGACATCAGGTTTTTAAAGATATTGTATCGTACTTGAAAGCAGGAGACTGTCTTGTCATTAATAATACCAAGGTCATTCCGGCGCGCCTTTTTGGCGCAAAGGAAGGCACGGATGCCAAAATAGAAGTGCTTTTGCTAAAGCGTCATGAAAATGATGTGTGGGAGACATTGGTAAAACCGGGCAAAAAATGCAAAATCGGAACAAAAATTAATTTTGGTGAAGGCTTACTGGTCGGTGAAGTGGTGGATATTGTAGAGGAAGGTAATCGTATGATAAAGTTCCACTATGAAGGGATTTTCGAGGAAATCTTGGATAAATTGGGACAGATGCCGCTGCCACCGTATATCACACATCAGTTGCAGGACAAGAACCGTTATCAGACCGTTTATGCGAAGTATGACGGTTCAGCTGCAGCTCCGACAGCAGGCCTGCATTTTACACCGGAGCTTTTACAGCAGGTGCGTGATATGGGTGTAGAAATTGCGGAAGTAACATTGCATGTAGGACTTGGCACATTCCGTCCGGTCAAGGAAGATAATCTGCTGAATCACCACATGCATTCGGAATTTTACCGGATTGAACAGTCTGAAGCGGATAAAATTAATCGTGCAAAAGCAGAAGGTCACAGAGTTGTTGCAGTCGGAACAACCAGTACAAGGACACTGGAATCTGCGGCAGATGAAAATGGCTTCCTTTCAGAAAAGAGTGGATGGACAGAAATTTTTATCTATCCGGGTTATCAGTTCAAAGTGATAGATGCGTTAATTACGAATTTCCATTTGCCGGAATCCACACTTGTCATGCTTGTTTCTGCATTAGCAGGAAGGGAGCAGGTGTTGCATGCATATGAGGAAGCAGTGAAAGAGGGATATCGTTTCTTTAGTTTTGGGGATGCGATGTTTATAACAGTAACGGATTTAATCCAAAAAGAATGCTTGTAAAGCTGTGTGACTTGTTATAGAATAAAAGTAATAAATTGAGAGGGAAGGTATTCGGAGGTTTATTATGGAAGAAAAGAGAAGGCACAAACGATTAGATTTAGATGTATCTCTGGAATTGGAACGCTTAGATGAAGATGGTGTTACTACACTGAAATATATACATGTAGATGTAACAGACATTTCGCGTAGCGGTTTGGGATTTACTTCAAAACAGCAGTTGGCAAGTGGCAGTTATTATGATGCAAAGATTCAGATTTGGACAAAGGAAGTTGTAGATGCTGTTATAGAAATCGTGCGTTGCGATAAAAATGGCGATACATATAAATACGGTTGTATCTTTATTGGTATGACAGACGTAGATGCATTAAAGATTGATATTTATCAGATTTTTAATGATGTGTAAGTAAATGAGCTAAAAGAAAAGTTGCTTTTAAACGCTAAATGGTTTAAAAGCAACTTTTTTTGAAATTAACGCTCATAAACGGTATAGTGATATTTTTTTAATAATGCAGTACTTTTATCTAAAGAATCTTGATCATACATTTCAAGCCGCAAAACACCCTCTTCAAATTCACGGTTATGAATGATACCAATATTTTTAATGCTTAAATTGTTACTGGCAAGAATGGTTGCAACCGTTGCAATTCCACCTGCTTCATCAATCAAGTCCAGATAGATTTCGTATACTTTATTAATAAGTCCCTTGTTCTTAATGTTGAAGCTGTCCCGATAGTCTTTAGCAGCCTGAAAATCAGAGAGTAATGCTGCAGCATTTTGATTTGCAATATCAGTTCTTGTTTTGTTCAATGCCTCTGTATAATTATCAATTAACTCCAAAATCT
The DNA here is from genome assembly GCA_964393475.1 of uncultured Roseburia sp. GTDB lineage: Bacteria > Bacillota > Clostridia > Lachnospirales > Lachnospiraceae > Roseburia. The sequence continues at coordinate 15,435 of CAYMTX010000043.1, forward strand.
GCTCACGGTTAGACAGGCAGATGTTCTGCCACATAACAGGAGAAGAAGATGCAATACGTGTTAAATCCCTGAAACCACCCGCGGCAATCGTTTTCATAGTTTCCTGATTGTCATCCGATTTCTTGACAAGGTTGACAAGTGAATAGGCAATAATATGTGGTAAATGACTAATGGCTGCTGTAGCGTGGTCGTGAGCGGTGTAGTTCAGTACTAATGGAATTGCACCTAATGCTGCTACAAAGGTACACATATCATCAATGATTTTCCTTTCGGTTTTGGCAGTAGGAGAAATAATATAATATGCATTTTCCAGTAAATATTCATTTGCGTTGGAAAGACCTGTTTTTTCAGAGCCTGCCATTGGATGTCCGCCAATAAAGTTTGCCTCCATGCCAAGTGCGATGACTTCTTTGTGAATGTCTGATTTAACACTTCCAACGTCTGTAATGATACAATCCGGTTTAATATTTCCCTTCAATTGTTTTAAATATTCGATATTCTGCTGAACAGGTGTGCAAAGAAAAATACAGTCACAATCAAACAAATCAGAAATGGTACACATAGTATGATTTTCAATCAAGCCCATTTCATGTGCCAGTGTAATTGTTTCTTCGTGGCCGGAGAGTGCATATAATTTGGCATCAGGGTATTCTATATGTATTTTTTTGGCAATGGAGCCTCCGATTAATCCTAAGCCAATAAAGCCAATTTTATTAAATTTCATAATAATCTCCAATTTCTCTTGAATTACTATAACTTATAATAATATAGAAT
>CAYMTX010000044.1:0-16025 GCA_964393475.1 uncultured Roseburia sp.
CATAAGACCCTCCGGTATAGGAATATAGTATCATTTAACAATAGTAATAGCAAAAAAACATTTTGATTTATTTAAAATACACATATATGATAAAGTGAAGCGTTAGATATAATGTGTATATTAATGAAAATAACATACTTTTACTGCAAAAAATTAACAGATTACGTAATATAAATAACAGTTCACGTTTTTCGTGTGTTATAAGAAAAAAACTGTGCTACGATGACAATACGCATAGAAGAAAAATATGGAGGAGAAGAAAAATGAAAGCGAAAAAATTATTACCTTTCATGAGGGGAATGTCATCAGTAATGGCTTCAGTTCTTGTGTTGTCTCTTTTGGGAGCAAGTGTTGCTGATACATACAGAACAAATTTAGATGATGTTCTTGGAACACAGAGTTTTGTGACTTCAAGTGATGAAGACTCAGCTCGGTTCAAAAGTGATTATGAAACTGTTGAAGAAATGATGGATGCGGCAAGAAACATTGCTATTCGGGAAGGTGAAGAAGGAACTGTTGTTATGAAAAATGATAATGGTGTACTTCCGTTAGCAGATACAGAGACGGTAGCATTGTTTGGTCTGGCAGCATATGCACCATATCCGTATAACAGTGGCGATTTAAAGGCCGGCAACGAGGATGCTGTTGACTTAGTACAGGCATTGACTGATGCAGGGGTAAAGCTTAACGAAACAGTAAAGAATTTTTATACAGACAAGTTATTAAACAAGCATGAAGTTGTAACGCAGAACAGATGGACCGGTGCAGAGGAAATCTCTATCGGATATGATTATATCTATAACACCAGTGTAGGAGATATGGCAGATTTTCAGATTGCAGAAGTTCCGGCAGATAAATTTGTAGAACTGGGTGCTCCTGCTGATTGGAAGGAGCAGATTGCGAAGGAATCTACCACTGCGATTTGTGTATTTGCACGTCCGGGCGGAGAATCAAATACATATGCTCCAGGTTCAGCAGTGAATTTTGCCGGGGAAAAGACAGGAGAAGATCCGCTGGCACTTTCAGAGGACGAACTTTCTGTTATTGATGTGGCAAAGGAAACCTGTTCGAAAGTAATCGTACTTTTAAATACAGGTAATACAATGGTAATTAAAGATATCGCAGAGGGCGGTGCACATGAAGTAGATGGTATTGTTTATATCGGATGTATTAATGATTATCAGAGTATCGGTATCGCAAATGTACTTGTCGGAAAAGTAAATGCAACAGGTGCACTTCCGGATACTTATGTTGCAGACAATGCGTCCATTCCGGCAGTTCAGAACTTCGGCGGTGATTATTATGCGGATGCAGATATTGTAGCAGCAAATGCGGCAAATGGATATGATGACCGTTATCCGGGCGTAGAAATTTCAAATGTAAGTAGTGCAGGCTCATTCGGAGGTGGTAGTGCGACTTATAGTGCAGGACAGTATATTGTAGAAGCAGAAGGAATTTATGTCGGTTATAAGTACTATGAAACAAGATATTTTGATTCGGTTATGAATCCTTCTTCAAATGCAGCATCCGGCAAAGGTGCAACACAGTCAGCTACATGGGATTATAATGAAGAGGTCATTTATTCATTCGGCCATACACTTTCTTACTTAGATTATGAACAGACATTGAAAAGTATAGAAGTGGATAAGACTGCAGAGGGAAATATTACAGCAGTTATCGAAGTGAAAAATAATAGTGAGCAGGATGGTTATTTTCTTGCACAGCTCTATGCGCAACAACCGTATACGGAATACGATAAAGAAAACAAAATAGAAAAATCAGCAGTAATGTTTTTAAATTCTGCAAAAGTTAATGTAGCAGCAGGAAATACAGAGGAGGTTACAATTACTGTACCTACAAAATATCTTGCAAGTTATGATTACACAAATGCTAAAACATATATTTTAGACGAAGGTGATTATTACTTTACCGCAGCAGCAGGTGCACATGAAGCGGTAAATAATTTCCTTGGTGCACAGGGCAAGAAAGTAGCAGATGGTATGGATGCCGAAGCAACCGGTACTGCACTTGTATGGAACGAAAATAGAGAATTAGACACTACGACATTTGCAATTTCGAATGGTACAAAAATTACAAATGTTGCAGATGATGCAGATTTGAATTACTGGACAGGTGAAGATACAGTTACCTATCTTTCAAGAAAGGATTGGGATGCAACCTATCCGATAAACTATAACACAGAAGTAAAAGTCGTTATTGCAGATAGTCCAAAAGCAGAAGAATGGATTGCAGCACTTCGCGGTCAGCAGTACACAATTCAGACGGATAATCCGGCAGAAGAAGGCGGCGACAAGGGTGTGCGTTTTAGTACAGAGTATATACAGTATGAACAGTTGTCTAATATTGAAGACCCGTATTGGGATACATTAGTGTCTTCTATTACAATTGATGAAGCAGTTGGTGCAGTTATCCACGGAGGAAGCCGTTCGGATGTACTGACAAATGTGGAAAATCCGGTAGTTCTTCAGAACGAAGGTGTAAACGGATTTACGACAGGTTATACAGATGAAGCAACAGGAAAGACATATCGCTTTAATGTTCATTCTCAGACATTGATGGGTTCCTCTTTTAATCCGGAACTTGCTTATGACTGGGGACGTGTAGAAGGAAATTCCGGTCTTTGGATTGAACGTTATGACCTTTGGGGAACAGGTTTAACACAGCGACGTACACCATACAATGGACGTAATTACGAATATATTTCAGAAGACCCAATGTTAACGAACAGAATTGGTTATGGTATCTTAAAAGGTTGTGCAGATATGGGAATTTTAAATGGTCCGAAACACATCGGTTTTAATGACCAGGAGCATAATCGAAACGGTGTTGCTGCTTACATGAATGAACAGAAGTTTAGAGAAACCGATCTTCGTGGTTTCCAGAGTGCATTAGAAGATGGTAGCGGCTTGGCTGTTATGGTTGCATTCAATCGTATTGGTGCTACAAATGCTGCACATCATGTAGGAATGTTGAAGAAAATTATTCGTGAGGAATGGGGATTCACGGGTGTTATTTCTACGGATATGATGAATAATTCCTACTATTTCACACCGGAATCTATGGTCATGGCAACAGTAACACAGGTTGCGGACTTTGGTGGTGAAGATAATCATATCAACCTAGGAGAAGGTGGTGTGGATGCAACATGGTCTTATATTTCTGTAGATTCTGTTAAGAATGATGCTGATTTAGTCGAACAGGCGAGAGAGAATTTAAAATATCAGTTATATACATTTGCAAATAGTGCAATCATGAATGTATCTACAGAAAAAGTAGAAGTATGGTGGGATACTGCAATTTGGAATACAGCAAAAATCAGCGGAGTACTCATGGGAATCTGTACAGTAGGCTGGTTGGCACTGGCAGTAATGCCTACAAAGAAAAAAGAGGAGGAATAGACTATGAGCTTTATTAAGAAGCAGACTGTCGGAAGCATGGGAACATTAATTACTTTGATTCTTGCAGTGATATCAGTGGTAATTTACTTTGTAAATATTGGAAGCGAAGGCTATTTTCAGGGAGCATCAGTTTCTTCGACAATGCTTTTCTTCATCCTCGCAATTGTAATGCTGGTGATTGTTTTTGCAGTATCACAGATTCCGTTTAAGGGCGGAGTATTAAAAATTGTGAATTTATTGTTGGGTGTTTTAAGAGTGGCAGTTCCGGCGTGCCTGATAGCAGCTTTGTTATTTTTACTTTCAGGAAGAGTGGAAGGTTTTGCGTTTATTTATTTTTCAAATGAAGAAGTTCTTCAGGAAGTACAGACCGCTGCAAACCTTTCTTCAAGCCACCTTGCAATTGCGAATTTGATTACGTTGGCAATTACAGCAGTTTGTGGAATGATTTCAACATTTTTTAACTTGAGAAAAGAAGCATAAAAGAATTTGAAACCCTCTTGAGGCAAACTAAGAAAATAGTTGCTTCAGGAGGGATTATTCATACAAGGAAAGATAATATTTGAAGGTGAAAAATATAGTTGCGACTTCACTGGTGTGAAATAAAATTGTGGGAAGAAATATGAGAAAGATAGATTTTAATCAAGACTGGTATTTTAAACGTTTGGAACAGGACGGAAAAGGAAAGGCTGTAAATGTTCCGCATGATGCGATGTGTCTGGAAGAACGAAATATGGAAAGCAAAGGCTGTCATAATATAGGATGGTTTGAAGGGCACGATTACATTTATCAAAAAGAATTTTGGATACCGGAAGCGTACAAAGGAAAAAAGGTACTTTTGGAGTTCGAAGGTGTTTATCATAATGCAGAAGTTTATGTGAATGAAGAAAAAGTTGCATTTAGACCTTATGGTTATACAAATTTCTTTGTAGATATTTCAGAAAGATTGAAATACGATGAAAATAATACTATCAGTGTAATCGCTAAAAATGCAGATCAGCCAAATAGCCGCTGGTATACAGGAGCAGGGATATATCGTCCGGTTTGGATGTATCTGGGAGATTCTGTACATATTTTAGAAAATGGTGTAAAAATCAGAACAGCAGAGTGCGCATCTGTAGAAAAAAAAGCACGACTGGAAATAGTAGTTACTACCTCAGTGCCGGAAAAAGTAGAAATAGAAATTTTAAATGAAGCCGGAATATCAGTATATAAGGTCTGTGGGGAAAGTAAAAAGTGTGGAGAAAATGCAGAAATTAATTTAAGTGTGTCGATAGAAAACGCGGTGCTTTGGAATTGTGAAAAGCCATATTTGTATACCTGCAATGTACGTTGCGGAGAGGATGTGGTAAAAGAACATTTTGGAATTCGAAAACTCGAATGGAATGCCCAAAATGGACTGACAATTAACGGAGAACGTGTAATTTTAAAAGGTGCCTGCATACATCATGATAATGGAGTGCTTGGTGCATGTGCATTTCCGGAAGCAGAAGAAAGAAAAATAAGACTTTTACAAGAATTGGGATATAATGCAATCCGAAGTGCGCATAATCCTTGTTCAAAGGCAATGTTGGATGCTTGTGACAGGCTTGGAATGCTTGTGATGGATGAGTATGTAGACATGTGGTATATACATAAGAACCGTTATGATTACGCAAGTGATATGGAGAACTGGTGGAAACAGGATTTGAAGGATATGGTCGAAAAAGATTATAACCATCCGTGTGTAATTCTGTATTCAACAGGAAATGAAGTGGCAGAGACCGGAGAAAAAAAAGGAATTGCACTAACAAAGGAAATGACGGATTATCTTCATTCTTTGGATGCAACAAGACCGGTTTCCTGCGGTGTTAATATATTTTTTAACTTTTTATATTCTATGGGATTTGGAGTCTATAGTGATGAAAAGGCAGAAAAACAAAGTTCTGACAATCATAAAAAAGCGACAGTAGGAAGCGAATTCTATAACACACTGGCCGGGGTACTCGGAGATAAAACAATGAAAATCGGTGCAACACTGCCTATGTGTGATGTGAAAACAAGAGATTCTTATGCAAATATGGATATTGCCGGATATAACTATGGAATCTATCGCTATAAGCATGATTTAAAAAAGTACCCTGAGCGATTAATTTTGGGAAGTGAAACGTTTTGTAAAGATGCATATGCATTTTATGAGTTAGCTAAAAAAGAACCGCGCATCATCGGGGATTTTGTCTGGGCCGGTATGGATTATATTGGAGAGGCAGGAATCGGAGCATGGGAGTATGAAGATTATGCGCCGAAGAGCGGTGAAAAATGTGGTTGGCTGACGGCCGGAAGCGGACGACTGGATATTCTGGGATTCGAAAAAGGGGAAGCAGCCTATACAAAGGTTGCATTAGAAAAAGAGATTGGACCATATATTGCGGTAAAACCGGTATATCAGAAAGGAAAACATTCGCCTTCTGCATGGAAAATGACAGAGGCAATGGAAAGCTGGAGTTGGCAGGGATGTGAAGGCATTAAAGCAACGGTTGAGGTATATGCAAGGGCAACTGCAATCAAATTATTGTTAAATGGCAGACCTGTAGGTTATAAAACGATGAAAAAAGCATGTAATGTCAGATTTGTTATTCCTTACGAAAGTGGAGAACTAGTGGCTATTGCATACAATAAGACCGGTGAAGAAATCGGGCGTACCGGACTACTGACTGCAGGTGAGAATACAAAGCTTTCACTAATTCCGGAAAAAGAAACTGTGAAAGCGAATGGTCTTTCCTATATTCGGATTCGCTATACGGATGAAAGTGGAATCTGGAAGCCGATGGAAAAACATTCCATCAAGATTGTAGTGGAAAATGGTGAACTGCTTGGATTTGGTAATGCCTGCTCCTATAATGAAGATGGTTATTGGAAGGATACAACCAAAACTTATTATGGTGAAGCTTTGGCAGTTGTACGTGCAGGGGAGCAGGGAACAATAGGTGTGAGTGTTTCGGATGAAACCGGAACATCATGTGTAAAGATTCCTATCGAGGGATAAATGGAGGCAAAAGGAAGATGCTGAAAATAACAAAATTTGCATGTGAAAATTTGACGCAGGGATGCATAACAGATAAGAAAGCCCCTTGTTTTTCTTATGCGGTTGAAAGTGATAGATGTGGGGCAGAACTGGTAAAGGCAGCTCTCACAGTCAATGATTGGAAAATTGAGACAACAGAACAAATATCAATTTCATATGCGGGTAAGGCATTAGCTCCGTTTACCGTTTACGAGGCAGTGTTACAGGTGTGGGATGAAGCAGGCGAAACAGATAGAAAAGTCTGTAAATTTGAAACGGGCCGCATGGATATTCCTTGGGAGGCATGTTGGATTAGTGATAGAGAATATCTTTTTAAAGAGAAAAAAGTTTCTCCGATACCAATGGTTTTTCGAAAGAAAATAGGTCTTTCAAAAAAAATCAGGACAGCAAAAATCTATGCTACCGCAATGGGCATTTATGAAATAAATCTCAACGGAAAGAAAGTTGGCGAGGAATATTTTGCGCCTGGTTTTACCTCCTATAAAACCAGACTGCAGTATCAGATATATGATGTTAGTGCCGCATTGAAAGAGGAAAATGAGCTTCTGGTGACGGTAGCCGGAGGATGGGCTGTCGGCTCCTTTGTTTTTACGAGAAAAAATCGTATTAGTGCGGATAGACAGGCAGTTCTTTTGGAACTTCGGGTTATTTACGAAGATGGCAGCACAGAAGTAATCGGAACGGACGAAAACTGGGAAGTATCAGAAGATGGCAATTATCGTGCAGCAGATATTTATGATGGCGAAGTTTACGATGCAAGAATTGATTTAAAACAGATAAAATGGAAGAAAGCAGCGAAGGAAAAACTGCGCGTACATCCGCAAATATTTGCATCGGTCGGAGTGCCTGTAAAAGTTCATGAAAAGCTATTTCCGATTAGCTGCAGAAAAAATGAGGAAGGGCTGATTTATGATTTCGGACAAAATTTTGCCGGTATCGTAGACTTGGAAATAAAAGGAAAAGAAGGACAGAAAATTACGGTAAGGCATGCAGAAATTTTAAATCCGGATGGTACGTTGAATACACAGTTTTTAAGAACTGCGAAGGCGACGGTGGTCTATATCTGCCGGGAGGGACAGCAGCAGTATGCACCGAAATTTACATATATGGGGTTCCGCTATATTGGTATAGAAGGAATTAGAGAAGAAGATATTAAGGTGTCGGCATATGCTTTATATTCAGATGTTGAAAATACAGGTGAATTTGTGTGTTCCGATGAAAGGTTAAATCAATTACAAAGGAATATTGTATGGGGAGCAAAATCTAATTTTGTAGATATTCCGACTGATTGTCCGCAGCGTGATGAGAGAATGGGATGGACCGGAGATATTGCTTTGTTTGCACCTACAGCATGCTATAATTTTGATATGAGCCGTTTTTTGGACAAATGGCTCGAAGATATGAAAGAAGAGCAGCTTCCGACCGGAGGCATTCCAAATACAATACCGGCACAGGGATATGGATTTCCGGCAACAATGCCGACTATGGCGGTTGATTTTTGGGGAGATGCGTGCGTACTGACTCCGTGGGCGGAATATATGGCGCGCGGTGACAAAAAAATATTGGAAAAATATTATCCGATGATGAAAAAATATGTAGATGCATGTTGCTTTTGGGCAGGATTATTCAGTATCGGGAAACATAGATATATCTGGAATACACCTTCTGTACTGCATTTTGGAGACTGGGTTGCACCAGATGTTCCAAAGATGAGCCAATGGCAGAAGCGGAGTAAATGGACAGCGACTGCAAGTCTGCGCAATACAAGTTATCAGTTTTCTCAGATTGCGGAAATCCTTGGAAAAACAGAGGATGTAAAAAAATATAAAGAGATTAGTATGCGCACAGCAGAAGCGTATTGCGCATGTTTTACAGACGGAAATGGAAAACTGAAGGAAGAATTTCAAACTGCCTATGTACTTCCGTTATATTTTAAAATGTTTCCGAAACAAATTCGCAGGAAAGCAGCAGAGAATTTAGCACATCTTGTTGAAAAAAATGAATATTGTATCGGAACGGGATTCCCGGGAACACCTTATATTTTATTTGCATTGGCAGATTACGGGCAGACAGATACGGCTTATAAAATGCTTTTAAATGAAAAATGTCCTTCGTGGTTGTATAGCGTAAAACAGGGAGCAACTACAATTTGGGAGCGTTGGGATGGCTTGAATGAGGATGGAGAATGTCCGATAGGAGATGATGGTACAGATACCATGATTTCTTATAATCACTATGCGAGTGGTGCAGTTGGTGCTTTCCTTTATCAGAGAGTTGCCGGGATAGAGGCTGTAAAGGCAGGATATCAGACATTTCGCATAAAACCGGTACTTCACAGGGAGATAACATTTGCACAGAGTAAGGTGGAAACGCCATATGGTCAGATATCCTTGAAATGGGAGACAAAAGGAAATGAATTTAGGATAAGATTTACGGTTCCGATGGGAACCGAATGTCAATTATATCTTCCGGACGGAACCGAAGAAAAGTTGACATGTGGCAGTTTTGAAAGAAGCTGCATAATCCAGTAAACAAGGAGTATTTCATAATGAAAAATAGGTTTTTTAATAAGGTTTTAGCCGGTTCAATGGTGAAGTCAGAGGATGTAAAAATGCCGGAAATGCTTATGGGTTATTTTATAGGACCGTTCGGAGCATTATTAGCATCAGGAATTTTTACAAGTATTTTGCAAAATTATTTTACAGATGTACTGAAACTGAATCTTGGATTTCTGACCACATTACAACTTGTATCAACGTTTCTTATTGTAGCGGCAAATTTAATCGTAGGGCAGTTAATTGAGCGGACAAAAAGTATGGCAGGAAAAGCCAGACCATGGATTCTTTTATCGGCGTTGACATTATCGATAGCAAGCGTTTTAATGTTTATTGTTCCTTTTGAAGGAACAATGAAGATGGTTTGGGTTGCAATTGCATACAATCTGTTTTATGCAGTAGCATATCCAATCTATAATACGGCAAATTCTATGTTAATTTCGCTTTCAACCAGAAATAGTAATCAGCGCGGAGTGTTGGCTTCTTTTGCAAATGTAGCCGGTTTGGGAGTTATGGGGGCCGGTTCTATGGTTTTCCCGATTTTAGTTTCATTTGCATTGAAAGAGAATCAGAAATTATGGTTTGTTGCGATGCTAGTAATCGCAATCTTTTCAGCATTCACAATTTATCTGCAATTTCTCTTTACAAGAGAGCGTGTAACTGAGGAATTAATGGGGCATGAAGAGAGCGAAGAAACACATGTGCAAAAAGCTCCTTCTATAAAAGCGCAGTTGACGGCAGTTACAAAAGAAAAATCCTGGTGGATTATTATGTTGTTTTACGTAGGATTTCAGTGGAGCGGAGCATTAAAGAATGGGTCAATGTCCTATTTTTGTAAGTGGGTATTGGATAATTCATTCTTTAGTACGTCAGATGCGTGGGGCGCATCGCAGTCATTATTATCCATTTTAGGTGCGGTTCCAATGGCATTAGCGGCAGCAGTTGTAGTGCCTTTGTGCAATAAATTCGGAAAGCGAATCGTGTGTATGATAGGAATGCTTCTGGGAGCTTTTGGTGGTGTGATTGCAATCTTAGGCGGTCATAACATTATTCCGGTGGCGATTGGTGTGGGGATGAAATGTTTGGGTTCCGCACCGGCTTGTTATATGATTCTTGCATTAATTGCAGATGTTATTGACCATATCGAGTATAAAAGTCATATTCGTACAGATGGTTTGACAATGTCTATTTATAGTTCTATCATGGTAGCAGGCACACCAATCTGCAATTCGATTTTCAGCTCTATTTTGAATAAGAGCGGATACAATCAGAATGCAGAAGTTGCGCTTGGAATATTGGGGCAGTCAGCAACAACCCAGACGGCGATTTCAATCAGTTATATTTGGGTGGAAACAATTGCATTTGTTGTCTGTGCAGTTTTAATTTTCTTTTTTAATATTGAAAAAAAATCACCTCAAAAATAGAATGGGATTCGTTCTTTTCAAGAATATTTGCGTTTGCTATAATATATTATAAGAAAAATTCTGTACATGAGAAATGAGGAAGAAAAATGGTTCATATTGCGGTGGTGGAGGATGATTCCGGTTATCGGGAAAAGATGCTGAATTACCTAAAAGAATACGAACAGGAAAGTAAAGAAAGATTTCATATCTCTGTTTTTAATGACGGAAATGAAATTGCAGAAGATTATAAAGCAGATTATGATATTATCTTGATGGATATTGAAATGGGTTTCATGGATGGGATGACAGCGGCAGGGGAAATCAGAAAGCTGGATTCGGAAGTGGTTATTATCTTTATTACCAATATGCCGCAGTTTGCCATGGAGGGTTATAAAGTAGATGCGCTGGACTATGTGTTGAAGCCAATCAGTTATTATGCTTTTTCGCAGCGCATAGACAGGGCACTTTCCCGCATGAAACGTAGGAAGAAAAGATATTTGGCGATTTCTATTAAAGGTGGACTAAAAAAGATAGATGTTTCGCAGATTACCTACATTGAAGTTCAGGACCATGACCTTGTTTACCATACAGTGAACGGAGATTTTTTGACAAAAGGTTCTTTGTCAGAGGTAGAGAATGAAATGAAAGATTCCGGATTCTTCCGATGTAATAAATGTTATCTGTTGAATCTGGATTACGTAGAAATGATGCAAAACAATGATGTGCTTGTAGGTGGTGTATGGATACAGGTCAGCAGATCGAAAAAGAAAGCATTGATGGATGCATTAAATAATTATATGAATGAGGTAAGTAAATAATGGATAAATTTGCAGTGGATTTAACAAATACGCCGGGTGCTTATTATCTGCTTGCTTATTTCTTAAGCAGTTGTCTATATATTAGTATGAACCCGAAAAGGATGAAGGGGTGGAAACTATATGGAGTACAATTGCTTTTTTTAATCATATTAGGTAATTTTATTATCGTAACAGATCAGATAATGGTTGCATTATTTGTTCCGTGTGTTTTGATAGAAATATTTATTTTGTGGCTTTCTATTTATGTGTGCTGCGATATGGATTGGAAAAAAGCAGCGTATTTTTGCGTGAGGGTTTTTATTTTAGGAGAATTTGCAGCATCTTTGGAGTGGCAGTTGTTTTACTATGGTTTGATGAACTTACAGGTAGAATTGAATGTAGGTTGGAATCTGCTATTTCTAGTGAGTTCACATACCTTGGTATTTGGTATTATGTATTTCCTTGAAAGAAGGTATAAAGAGAGAAATACAAGTTTTTATGTATCCGGAAAGGATTTGTGGGTTAGTATATTTTTAGGAATCATTGTATATGTAATCAGCAATATAAGCTATGTTTTTGAAAATACACCGTTTAGCAGCCGTTTTCCGGCAGAAATTTTTATTATCCGCACATTAGCTGACTTTGGCGGAGTGGGTATACTTTTTGCATATCATATGCAGCTGCAGGAATTAAACATGAAGTTGGAAAGGGATTATCTGCAAAATATTCTGTATATGCAGTATGAAAATTATCGAATTTCCGAAGAAAGTATCGCACTGGTGAATCAAAAATATCATGATTTAAAACATCAGATTGCTCTTTTGCGGACATCATCAGGTATGGATGAGAAAAATACATATTTGGATCAGTTGGAACAAGAGATAAAAACATATGAAGCCAGTAATAAGACCGGAAATAAAGTGTTAGATACTATTCTGACAACAAAAAGTCTTCAATGTCAAAATCAAGGGATTAGCCTGACCTGTGTGGCAGATGCGAAGGAAATTGATTTTATGCATCCAATGGATATCAGTGCATTGTTTGGAAATGCACTGGATAATGCAATGGAAAGTGTGAAAAAGATTTCAGATATGGAAAGACGTCTTATTCATTTATCTGTAGTCAAACAAAAAGGGTTCGTGCGTATTAAAATAGAAAATTGTTATGAAGGTGAATTAGAATTTGAAGACGGAATACCAAAGACGACGAAAAGTAATAAAAAATATCACGGATTTGGGATTAAAAGTATAAAGAGAATCGTCGAAAAATATAATGGCTCTGTTACGGTTAATACACAGGATGGCTGGTTTGAACTGCGTATTTTGATTCCGAGGTGATTCTGTAGATAGTACAGACAAAACGGTGGTTACTTTTTAGAAAGAAATAGAAAAGTATCTTGACGGAAATGTAGGAGTTTGTTAAAATCTTTTTTGTAAAAGTGTATTATGTTTATAAATATTACATAAACTATAATACGGCGACATAGCCAAGTGGTAAGGCACGGGTCTGCAACACCCTTATCATCGGTTCAAATCCGATTGTCGCCTCTAAAACCCTCAGAGCAGAATGCTTTGAGGGTTTTTAAATGTAGAAGAATGAAAATGAATTAGGAGACATGATTTATGGATTTTATTGAAATTTTAAAGGCAATTTTATTTGGTATCGTAGAAGGAATTACGGAATGGCTGCCGATTAGCAGTACCGGACATATGATTTTGCTGGATGAGTTCATTCATTTGAAGGTTTCATCAGAATTTATGAGCATGTTTGAGGTGGTAATCCAGCTGGGTGCGATTATGGCAGTTGTAATTCTGTTCTGGAATCAGATTTGGCCATTTGGTAAGAAGGATAATAAAGAGCCGTTAGCAAAAGATGGGCTTGGTACATATGTGAAATGGGATATTTTTAAATTGTGGTTCCATATTTTAGTATCTTGTGTACCGGCAGCAATCGTAGGAATATTATTTGATGATATTTTAGAAGCATGGTTTTATAATTACCAGACTGTTGCGATTATGCTGATATTATTTGGTATTGCATTTATTGTCATAGAGAATCAGCATCAGGGAAAGCGTGCAGCAGTTACAACGTTGGAAGGAATTGATTATAAACTGGCATTCTGGATTGGTATGTTCCAGTTAATCGCAGCAATTTTTCCGGGAACTTCCCGTTCAGGTGCTACGATTGTAGGTGCATTGTTATTAGGTGTATCCAGAACTGTTGCAGCCGAGTATACATTTTTCCTTGCCATTCCGGTTATGTTTGGTGCAAGTCTTTTAAAAGGTGTGAAGTTTTTATCAACATCTGCATTGGCGCAGGGCGAAGGTACGATTTTACTAGTAGGCATGATAGTAGCATTTGCGGTATCGTTATTTGTAATTAAATTTTTGATGGGTTACATAAAGAAGCATGATTTCAAGGTGTTTGGATGGTATCGGATTGTGTTGGGCGTAGTTGTGCTTGGGTGCGGTCTGGTTGGAATTATTTAATGATATTAGAAAGTGTGTGTTTTGATGGAACAGAAGAAAAATAGAGTAAGTCAGGCATCAACACTAACAATGGTTGCATTAATGGCGGCAGTTTTATGTATACTGTCGCCATTTTCCATACCAGTCGGAGTGGTTCCGGTGTCACTTTCGACATTCGGATTGTATCTTACAGTGCTGATTTTGGGAAGAAAAAAAGCAACTGTTGTGTGTATGATATATTTGTTGCTGGGATTTATAGGTATACCTGTTTTTTCCGGATTTTCCGGCGGATCGGCAAAATTGTTCGGACCTACGGGAGGATATCTTTTTGGATATTTGTTATTAACAACAGTTGCGGGGCTGATCGTGGATAAATTTCCAAAAAATCGCCTATTATGTGTATTAGGTTTGTTTTTGGGAACTGTATGTTGCTACACAGCAGGAACTGCGTGGCTGGCATTTCAGATGAAAATTCGTTTTGCAGAGGCTTTTGGCATTGGTGTTGTACCATTTTTGCCTGGGGATATAATAAAGCTTATACTGGCAGAGGGAATCGGAAGAAGTATTCGTGGAAAATTGGTGAGAGAAAAAATGATTAGTTATTAATATATAGAATGGAAAGAAGGGCATAAGTATGGTAGAACATCCGATAAGACCGGTTTATGATGAAAATGCTGAGATTTTAATATTGGGGAGTTTTCCGTCAGTAAAATCAAGAGAGGCAAATTTTTTTTACGGGCATCCGCAAAATCGTTTCTGGAAGGTACTTGCTGCAGTGTTTGAAACAGAAGTGCCGGAAACGATAGAGGAAAAGCGGACATTTTTGCTGAAATATCATGTTGCTGTGTGGGATGTGATCAAGTCCTGTGATATTGCAGGTTCATCGGATGGCAGTATTAAAAATGTAGTAGCGAATGATTTGGAAGAAATTTTGAATACAGCAAAAATCAGAGAGATTTTTGTAAACGGCAAAACGGCAGAGCGATATTATAAAAAGTATATTGAGAAAAAAATCGGGCGCGGAGCAGTTTGTCTCCCCTCTACAAGTCCGGCAAATGCAGCCGGGAATGTGGAACGGCTGGTAGAAGCCTGGAAAAGTATTTTGGAAACGGATTTGCAGTAGAGCTGTGCAAAGTGAAGAGAAAGTCAATTGTTAGTTGTTTTACGCAAGAGCTTGTATGACGTATAATTACGATATAAATTAAGTGGCATTAAAAAAGTAGGAAGGATCCAATCGTATCAGGATATGGAATACTCTGCTGGTTGCAGTATTTTTTGTAATTTGGGTATAGAAGAAAATTCCTTGATGATGATACCCAATTTTTCACTGTTTTTCAGCCTAAAATGAGAAAAATAAATCGTTTTTGGGTATCAACGTCTTAAATATAAAATTGATACCCAAAAATATCATTTTTCTGGGTACCAGATAGTATCATTTTTTCTCTATGCCCAAATGGTACTATTTCAACATTTATTTTCGGTATATACCGAAAGTTATCAGTTTTTTGGTTTACATAAGATTTTTTCTATGCGCAAACAATATGCCCGGAATATCGCGTGTATTTCTTTTATGTTTCTATATAGAATAGTGTGAAAATATACCCCTGATACTTTTATTGTAAGAAAGTGTAAAAAAGAAACAAATAAGAGCAGCAACAAATTTTTTCGCATTTGGAAGCGTGTTAGTGTTTCTATATGAATATTAGAAATACTTACATGCAGACATCTGCAGAAATAATTTGTTGCTACTCTTATTGTCTCTTTATTTAGGCTTTTTTTATTATTTCAAAAATCAAATGCTCTGTTTATAAAAAAACGTATGACTAAACTTTTCAGCTAAATATCTAGTTCATCACAACTTTTACAAATTTCTTCTTGCCACGTTTTACGACAATACCGTCACCTTTGAAGAAGTCGGCATTGTAGGTGGCTTTGGTATCAGTTACTTTTTCGTCACCGACCATGACACCACCCTGTTCTACGGCACGACGTGCATCAGAACGGGATTTGTCTAATCCGGTGCGGACAAGAACTGCCATGATATCCATGTCGCGTTCTGCAAAGTCTTCTGCGGTCAGTTCTACTGTCGGCATATTTGCTAAGTCACCGCCACCTGCGAAAAGTGCGTGTGAAGCTTCTCTTGCTTTTGCAGCTTCTTCTTCACCATGAACAAGTTTTGTAAGTTCATATGCTAAGATTTCTTTTGCCTGATTAAGCTGTGCACCTTCCCAGTTGTCCATAGCTTCGATTTCTTCTAACGGAAGGAAAGTCAGCATACGGATACATTTTAATACGTCAGCATCGCCGACATTTCTCCAATAC
>CAYMTX010000045.1:0-15706 GCA_964393475.1 uncultured Roseburia sp.
GTTAGCCTTTCGCAAATCAGCCATCGGAGATACTACGTTAAAAGTCATATATTCTACCCATTCTGACATTTCCTGTACAGTACCGCTGCCCAGATTTCCATTGATATAAGTCTTACATCCAATCTGACGGCAAAGTTCCATGAATTCATGTGTTCCGAAACTATTATCCTCTACCACACCTCCCCAGTGTGTGTTAATCATTTTTTTTCGTTTTTCTTTCGGACCGATACCATCTTTCCAATGATATTCATCCGCAAAACATCCTCCCGGCCATCGAAGTACCGGAACTTGCAATTCCTTCAATGCCTCCACTACATCACTCCGCATCCCATTTACGTTTGGAATTTCGGAGTTTTCACCTACATACAGACCCTCGTAAATACATCGCCCCAGATGTTCCGAGAAATGTCCATAAATCTCTGGTGAGATAACCCCGAGTTTTTGGGTCTCATTAATAACCAATTTTGCCATGCCCCATTCTCCTCTTCACTTTTACCATTTCTTATAAGGACATTTGCCATATTTGACTGCTGCCCTAAATTCCACATAACAACCACATGCCTCACAGGTTGCCTCTGCTAACCGGTCACATTCCCGGCAAATTGCAAGCCTGCTTTGGTATAGTCCATCTTCTGTACGCTCATCCGTCTTTATAGCAGCCAGATATTTATCCAGATTAGCCCTTGCCTCTTTCTCCATATCCCGCAACAGACATTTTTTACAAATCTTGGATGTACTCACCCCTAAAACCCTTTCTTCGGTACCATTTCGCAGTTTTCTTCATTGTACATCTACCGTGCACAATATTTCAACCCAAAACGCAAAAAACCGCGCTTTTGTTATCCTATACAAGATAACCCAAAGCGCGGTTTTTGACACCATAGATTTTATAATAAGAAATACTTCAATACAAACAATACTGCAAGAACATACATAAGCGGTGTTATTTTTTTACCCTTTCCGCAAACAAGGTTAATTGCCACGTAGGAAATAACACCAACTGCGATACCTTCTGAGATGCTGTACATCAATGGCATTGTTAATAAGCAAAGGTATGCCGGAAGGGATTCTGTAATGTCATCAAATCTGATTTCAACAACAGATGTAATCATTAAGAATCCAACGTAAATCAATGCCGGTGCTGTTGCAAATCCCGGAATCGTTACAAAAATCGGAGAGAGGAAAATTGCCAGCAAGAACAAGAATCCTGTCACAACAGAAGCCAAACCGGTTCTGGCACCTTCTGCTACACCCGCAGAACTCTCAACGAAAGTTGTAGTTGTAGACGTACCAAGAATAGCACCTGCAGAAGTAGCAATAGCATCTGCCAAAAGTACCCCTCTGATTTTCGGAAGTTTTCCGTCTTTGTCTAACATATTCGCTTTATTTCCTACACCAATTACGGTTCCCAAAGTATCAAACATATCTACAAACAGGAAAGCAAATACAATTACAATGAAATCTGTCACACGAACCGTACTCATATCAACATTAAAACACTGTCCGAATGTAAGACCAATTGCACCCAGATTAAATTCTGACCAGGATGGGAATAATGAATAAAAACCTGCTTCCGGATCAAGTACATATAAACCTGTCACCTGACAAAGCATACCCAAGCCCCATGTTGCAAAGATACCAATTAAAATCGCACCTTTTACTCTCTTAACGCTTAAAATAGCAATTAAAATTAAACCGATTACAGAAAGCAATGCAGTAATACCTACTGTATGGAAATTCTCTCTGAAGTTAACAACGGTAACTAATGTAGAATCACTGTTTACTACTAATTTTGCATTCTGTAAACCAATGAATGCACAGAATAAACCGATACCTACCGAAACACCTTTCTTAAGTTGCAATGGGATTGCATTAAAAATCGCTTCACGCACATTTGTTAATGATAATACGATGAAGACAATACCTTCTACAAATACCGCCAATAAAGCAAACTGCCATGAATATCCCATCTGTCCGCATACTGTATATGCAAAGTATGCATTTAATCCCAGACCCGGAGCCAACGCAAATGGATAATTGGCAAGTAATGCCATTGCGATTGTTCCAATAAACGCTGCAAGTGCTGTAGCCATTAATATTGCATTCTTATCCATGCCTGATGCCGATAAGATACTTGGGTTTACTGCCAAGATATAAGCCATCGTCATAAATGTGGTAATACCACCGATTACTTCTGTCTTAACAGTCGTGTTGTTCTCTTTGAGCTTGAACATTTTCTCTAACATATTCTCTCTCCTTATCACAATTATTAGTTTTGCTAATAAAATGTACCTGTAGTTATCAAAATACTAATAACTATAGGTACATTATGCCCCAAAATCCTTATAAACGCAAACACTTTTTCAAGTTTTTTATTTCATATTCCGAATATAAAATGCAATCTGATAAATCAAGCGTTCTTCGGTAGAATCCAACTCCGAATGTAACATCTTTTTGATATTTGTAATCCGGTAAATTACCGTATTACGATGTGTAAACATCGCTTCTGCCACCGCCTGAATACTGCCATTGTATTTTAAATACAATTCAAACGTTTCCAGATAATTACTGCTGTGCTTTTTATCATAGTCTATCAACGGCTGCAATGGTCCCCTACTCATTTCCTCTAACAATGCAGCATCTTTTACCGAATACAGCATACGGAACAGTCCCATTTCGTCAAAGTCTTTTTGCGACACATCATTCATTACCAGCACAAAGTTTCCATCGTAGTAAAAAAAGCTTCCGTTATGTGTAATGTTTTCCAAATAAATCTGGAGACGATAACTCAATTTTTTGCGTTCTACCGTATCCATCTCATCTAATCCATCCGTCGTAATCAGCACTACACGAAAACTGCCGTCCACATCAAAATACTGCAACAAGTCCTTCCGATACAACTCTTGATTCGCCGGTTCTTCAATTGCACGTATTAATGCCGCATTAATCTGCTCATCTGCCGTGCCTTGCAAAAACAATCGGATGCTCAAATCTTTAATCATGTCTACCATAATCACTTCCCACGGCACCACCCGCCTGTATTGACAATCAGTCCTGATGCATGATTTTCCAATAACTTTTCTGCCAGATTCATCCACTTTTCTTCGGTAGCAAACCCAAGCCCTGTCGTTACTACCAGTTCTTTTCCCGCAAAATGATTAATCGTCCCCAAATCTTCCAGCATCAAAACCCAGCTAATCGAATTTGCCCAACCGTTTTTCCCCGCTACAAGTTCCATTTTATATCTGTCCTTGGATAAAATCAGCATATCCTCGATTGTAAATCCCATAACCCCTCCTGTTACCCGGCTCAATCCTGTCAATTTCTTCGTGTATATTATATCATTTGTACTTCCCGGCGTACACATAAATTGTTTGCAATAAGGACTTTTTTGTACTGCGAGCACATATTTTTTCTTTTCTTTTAGGATGGTAATCTATTGGAATTTTTCCGGATTTTGTTATTATTTAAGTAAAGAAAGTAACACATTATTCAAGGAAAATAACTGAAATGATGATACATAATCAACCAAACAAGGAGGCGTTTTTATGGCAGCATTATTCAGTAATTATGCAAGCAGTTCTGATAACTATGTTGAACCAAAATGGATGCGTGAAGAACGCTATATGTATTGTGAACAGAAGGCACCTTTTAACAATGCCATCTGGTCTCTTTTTAAGAATTTATTCCTTTAAAATAGTTTCTCTATAACTTAGTTTCTATCTAAAAAAGGTATCGGACGAATCCGATACCTTTTTTATTTACCTATTTAATACAAGACAAAAAGTTCTGTAATCTTTCACTCTTCGGATGGTCAAAAACCTCTTCCGGCGAACCTTCTTCTTTGATAATCTGTTCATCAAAGAACATCACACGGTTTGCCACTTCTTTTGCAAATCCCATCTCATGCGTAACGACAACCATTGTCATACCATCTTTTGCCAAATCTTTCATCAATGACAATACTTCTCCAACCATCTCCGGGTCTAATGCCGAAGTCGGTTCGTCGAACAACAAAATCTCCGGATTCATCGCTAATGCACGGATAATCGCAATACGCTGCTTCTGACCGCCCGACAGAGTATCCGGATAAGCCTTTGCTTTATCCGCAAGGCCTACACGTTCCAATAACTCCATCGCACGTTTCTTTGCTTCTTCTTCACTCATCTGCCCTGTTTTTACAGGTGCTAATGTAATATTGTCCAAAATCGTCAGATTCGGGAACAGATTAAAATGCTGAAATACCATTCCGACTTTCTGGCGGATTTTATTAATATCCACTTTTTTGTCCATGATATTCTCGCCATCTACGTAAATAGCACCCTCTGTCGGCTGCTCCAACAAGTTCAGAGTTCGGATAAATGTTGACTTACCACAACCGGATGGTCCGATAATAGCGATGATGTCCCCCTTATAAATCTCTGTATTGATGCCTTTTAAGACAACGTCCTTTCCGAAAGACTTTGTCATATTCTCCACTTTAATAATACATTCTTTAGTCATATACGTGTCTCTCATTCTTTTTCAAATTTTTCTCAAGCTTCTGTACACCTGCGGATAAGAACATTACGATAATCAAGTATACAATTGCCACTGTAATCAATGGTAAGAATGCCTGATAAGTATTGCTTCGGATAATATTACCCGCCATTGTCAAATCCTGTAATCCAATATAACCGGAAATCGCAGTCTCTTTAATCAGCACAATAAACTCATTTGCCAGAGAAGGCAGTGTATTCTTAAATGTCTGTGGCAGTATGACATAACGCATTGTCTGCGCATGGGTAAGTCCGAGACTTCTCGCACCTTCAAACTGTCCCTGATCCAAAGACATGATACCGCCTCGCAAAATTTCTGCCACATATGCACCGGAATTAATACCAAATGCCAACGCCGCTACTGCTACTTTGTTAATATTGGTAGAAGCAAAAATAACATAATAAATAATCAATAACTGAATCATCGCCGGTGTGCCACGGATAATTGTCAGATATACATGGCAGACTGCATTTAAGACCTTCATATTACCTGTCTTATCATGTGTTGCACGTACAATTGCTACCCCAAATCCGATTACCACACCGATTAATACTGCAATCAGTGAAATCAAAATCGTATTCCGCAGACCCTCTAACAGATACATATAACGGTTATCCTCGATAAAGCACTGGTAAAAGCTATCCGCCAAAGATACCGTCACACCGCTTTCTCCGTTTCTCACAATGATAACCTGCTTTGAAGTCGTATACGAATCCGAAAAATTAATATTTTTCAGACGGTCTTCTGTAACTGTCATGCCTGCTACACCAATGTCAGCCTTGCCTCCCTGCACCGCAGTGATAATCGCATCAAATTCCATATCTTCTATGATAAGCTTTTTATTCATCTTATCTGCGATGGCTCTTGCCATTTCTGCATCAATACCGACAATACTATTATTGGCATAATACTCATACGGCGGGAACGTAGCATTTGTCGCCATGACAAGCTCACCATTTGCATAATCCAAGCCTTCCGGACTTATATATGCCAGACCTTCCACTTCCTCCTCACCGATATAGTGATCAACAATCATATCCAGTGTTCCGTCTGCCATCAGTTCTGCGAGTGCCTTATTCACCTCTTCTTCCAGTGAATCATTTCCCTTTGCAATTACAATTGCATACTCCTCCAGTGCAAATTCCTCGTCAAGAATACTCAGTTCTGCATTTCGCTTTACAAACTCTTTCGCAGGCTGCTCATCAATGATCACACAGTCAATCTTGCCATTCTTTAATGATTCAATCGCATCATTTCCCTTGCTGTATCGCTCTACAACAGTACCTGCTTCATCTCCTTCGTAATCACTGGCATAAGTATCTCCTACTGTACCAATCTGTACACCTATTTTTTTGCCTTCCAAATCATCTACGCTATGAACGTCTGATGCCTCGACGCTAGAACCACAACCGGCCAATGCCAGCACCATCATGGCAAGCGCAAAATTTAATCCTAATTTTTTCTTCATAATTTTATCTTCCTAATCACGTTACAATTTCATGTTGCAAACCATCTGCCTATTTTTCTACTACGGCAACCATCCCCGGCTCCATCTTAAGTGTTCCTTCCACCTGTTGTCCGGTCAAAAGTTCTGTACCATATACACCTTCTAATATTACTTCGTCTGAATTGTAATTCAGGTAGAATTCATAGGTTTTATCATCTGCTACACGCTTATGATATTCTACACCATAAAGTTCTTTGGTTGCAACACCCACTTCTGCCAAAATCTGTGAAAACATCTGTTGCATATCCGAAGCAGCTACACGGCATCCGAAATAATATGCCACACCTTTTCCATACTCTTTTCGGGTAACTGCTGCGCTTCCCGCATAGAAATCACTTGCATACGTTGCAAGCACTTCTGCATCCTTCACATTTAAAAGCTCTGCATAATCGACCACTTCTGTACGGATTCTCGCACCATTTTTCCAAATCAGACCATTGCGGTCGGTCGGATAAAACGTATCCAGTTCTTCACTTACGATACCAAATACTTCTGATAATCCCTGTCCCGGAAAACCTCCCAGATTACAAAGCTGGTCTTTGTCTACATAACCAAGCAGATATGTCGCAAATACAATACCGCCGTTTTCTACATATGCTTTTAACTTCTCAGCCGTACCATCATGCAGTAAATACATCATTGGTGCAAAAATCACCTTATACTTACTCCAGTCATGCTCCTGTGAAATAATATCCGCTTCTACACCAAGTTTCAATAATTCACTCCACATATCCACACAAGTCTTGTCATAGTTCTTGGTTGCCTGCGCCATGCCCTGCATATCCGCAATCGCCCAGCGGTTATCCCAGTCAAACAGCAATGCCACCTCAGAATCCACCACACTTCCTGCCACAGAAGATGCCTTTTTCAGCAATTCTCCTACCTCTGCAACCTCACGGAATACTCTTGTATGCTCCGTACCGTCATGTCCAATAACCGCTCCGTGGAACTGTTCGGAAGCACCACGGCTTTTTCTTATCTGGAAATACTGTACGGTGTCTGAACCACACGCAACTGCCTGAAAACATGCCAGCTTATGGTTGCCCGGTCGTCTTATTTTGTTGACCGGCTGCCAGTTTACAACTCCCGGCGCACTTTCCATCAGCATAAACGGCTGTCCCGGTTTCATACAGCGCATTAATGCATGATTGAATGCGTTGTACATAAATGTATCCTGAATAGCTTCGTAATCATTATGAAATACCGGATAACTGTCCCATGAAACCACATCGACTTCCTTACACATCTCATGATAATCCAGCCCTTCATAAAGTGTCATAAAATTCGTCGTAGCCGGAATATTCGGATTTACCTTTTTCACAGTATCAATCTCAAACTTCATAAAATCCGTCATACTCCATGTCGTGAAACGCTTCCACTCCAGATTCAGACCCATCAGACAATTTTCGCCGTTGGAATACGGCGGCTCAATCTGTTCAAAATCATTATAACGATGACTCCAGAATGCAGTCCACCACGCTTTATTTAATTTTTCAATATCATTATCAAATTTCTTCGCCAGATATTTGCGGAAACGCGCCGTACAATGTTCACAATAACATTCTCCGCCAAACTCATTGGAAATATGCCACATCAAAAGGCCCGGATGGTCTGCAAATTCTTCTGCTAATTTCCGGTCTATGATTTCCACTTTTTCACGATATTTCGGGGAACTCATACAGTGATTGTGGCGAAGCCCATGATGATTTCTTACCCCATAAGCATCCACACGCATTGCTTCCGGATATTTTGCATCCAGCCATGCCGGTCTTGCACCGGAAGGGGTTGCAAGTATTGTATAAATACCGTTTTCATAAAGGTTATCCATAATTTTCCGAAGCCACGAAAAATCAAAATTACCTTCTGTCGGTTCATACATAGACCATGAAAAAATACCTAATGACACCTCATTGATTCCCGCCTTTTTCATCAATTCAATATCTTTTTCTAAAATATCCGGTCTATCCAGCCATTGATCCGGATTATAATCACCACCATGCATAAGCCCATTTAGCTTTGGAAAAAGTACATTTCTCTTTGTCATCGATACTCTCGCCTTTCTATATTCTTATAAAAATTTATCACTAATCCCACACATTTTAGCACCATTCTTCACAATCGTCTATAACGATTTATTTTTATTCGTAAATCGTTCATTTTTATACATTAAATAGTCGTTTTTGCGCAAAAAAACACTATAATAAGCATTTACATCCTACTATAGTGCTTTTTATTCTCATTTTTAGTCAAACTTTTCCTAACCCTTTACACTACCGAGTGCCACACCTGCTACTATATGTTTGGAAAGAATTAAATATACAATAATGATCGGGAAAATAGAAAACGCAATCATGACATATACCTGACCCATATCGAACTTCAGCCAGTCAGCACTTCTCAACTGTGCAATCAAAATCGGAAGTGTCTTCTTTTTCTCTTCGTGTAAAATCAGTGCCGGTGTAAAATAATTATTCCAACTGCTTACAAATGTGAAGATTGCCTGCACTGCAATCGCCGGTTTCATTAATGGAAGGACGATATTGTTAAATGTCTTAAATTCACCCGAACCATCGATTCGTGCCGCTTCAATCAGTGACATCGGCAACGTGCTGTCCATATACTGCTTCATATAAAAGAACGTAACCGGAGCCGCAATGGACGGAACAACCAGTGGAATAAACGAATTTTCCAGTTTCAGATTCGTCACCAGTTTTACAAAACCAAGTGCCGTTACCTGTGTCGGAATCATCATAACTGCTAATATAAAAGCATATATCGGCTGCTTTAATTTAAAGTCATATGCATGAATTGCATAGGCTGTCATTGTCGAAAAATATACACACAACGCTGCACTTAAAGCAGATACGATAAGACTGTTAATCATACCACTCCAAACCGGAATCGTGCCTGCCAGCAGATTCTTCCAGTTCACCAGCAACTGGTCGCTCGGAAGAAATCGGAATCCGGTCTGCATCTCGCCATGTGAACGTGTTGCATTAATAAATAAAATGTAAAACCAGAACAAGCAGAAGAAAGAAATAATCGTCAGTGCCACATATGCAATTGCTCTTCTGCTATGAATCCCCAGACCTTTACTAAGCCCTGTCTTTTTCAGACCTTGTTCATTTGCCATATCTGTCCTCCTACGCTTTCTTCTTGTCATTTCCTGTTATCTTAAATACAATCAAACTCAAAACTGCAGTAATTACAAATAAGAATACGGATAAAGCACCTGCCATACCATAATTCTTACTATATAAATGTTTGTTCAAAAACATAATTAACGTCATGGAGCTTCTCACCGGTTCACCGGTTCCGTTTGTCAAAATCTGTGGCACATCAAACAACTGTAAACCACCTATCAAAGAAGTAATCATTACATACACCAAAATTGGTTTCAGCAATGGCAGTGTAATTCTGTAAAATACCTGCGTTGAAGTTGCTCCGTCTACTTCCGCCGCTTCAAAAAGTGATGTATCAATTCCCATCATACCTGCCATCAGAAGAATTGTCGTATTACCAAACCACATTAAAAGGTTCATAAATGCGATTAATCCGCGTGTACTCCATACATTCGACAAGAATTTGTATGGTTCTTCTATAAATCCAATCTTCATAAGTAAATCATTAATCGGACCGCCATCTGCAAACAACGTGAAGAATAACATGGAAAACGCAGATGCCATAATCAAATTCGGCAAATAGATAACCGTTTTAAAAAATCTGGTTCCCTTTAGTTTCAGCCTGACATCTGAAAACCATGCTCCCAACAGAAGTGAAAGCAGAATCTGGGGTACGAAGCACATAATCCACAAAATCATTGTATTCTTCGCATACATCCAGATATCCCCACTGGAAAACAATGCCTTATAATTGTCAAGCCCAACAAAGTTTGGTCCAATCTGTGTCAGGCCCGATCTGTAATTTTCAAACAAACTGTTATAAACGGTCGTAAACAGCGGTATTAGCTGAAATACGGTATATACCACAAAAAATGGTATCAGGAATATATAACCCCATTTATTATATCGAACCGCTTTACTTGTTTTTCTCATATATTGGAACCCCCTTTATTGTCTGCCGATAAAGTTCGTCCGTTCCGACAAACATAAAAGCCATGCCTGCCCATCAGACAGGCATGGCTTATCATACCTCTTTATAAAATCTTATTTCCTACAAATTAGTATGTTAATTCCGGATGTTTCTCTACTACAGCTTTGTAGAATAAATCCAATGCTTCATCCAGTGTTGCATTTCCTTCAAAGTAATTCTTCATTGCATTCTGGAATTCTTCATTACAAGCCTGGTCATAAGCAGAAAGATTACTCAGGTCAATGCTTCCTGCGCCTGCACAATAGATAGAAAGTGGATTCACACCGCCCAAAATCTTACTTGAGTAACTTGCATCCTTTGCCATAGCTTCCATTGCCGGCTTATTGTTTACGAAATCATCATCTTTTACAACGATTTCTTTCATAACTGTTTCATTCGTTGTCATCTGAAGCATGATATCTTTAATTGTAGCTGCGTTATCTGTTCCTGTTGCTGCACAAATCCATGTACCACCCCAGAAGAAGCCCTGTGGTCCTTCTGTGATGCCCCATCCGCCATTGTAACCGACAGAGCCTTCTACATCTGCTGACATAGAGAAATTAATGAACCAAGCCGGTCCAAAGTAACAGAATACTTTTCCTTCCGGGAAGAAGCCTGCACTCCAGTCATTGCTCCAAAGTGCATGTGTTCCTGCTGCTTTTGCATCTACTAACTTCTTAGAGTCATCTACCCACTTCATAATATTAGCATCAATATTAATTTTGCCGTTTTCTACCCATTTAGATGTTACATTATTAGAATATGTACGGTATGTATCATTTACAGAAGAAACCATCTGATATCCTGCTGCTTTTGCTTTTTCAGCTGTAGCTGTGAAAGTATCCCAGTCTTTTACTGCTGCCTGAACGGTTTCAGCATCATCGGAACCCAAAATAGCTTTTGCAGCTTCACGGTTATAGAATAATGCACCCGGACATCCCTGCCATGAAAGACCTTTTAGTACACCATTAGAATCTGTAACAATATCTTTTGTATACTGGTACTGATTTGCTAAATCCGCATCTGTAATACCCAAATCTGAGATTGCCATTGCATAAGGTGAATCAATATACTTCAACGCATAGTCTGCTTCTACAAGGAAAATATCAACCTTAGCATCTGCATCTGCTGTTTCCTGTCTTAATAATGTTTCATCAAGATTATTCTGATATGCATTGTCTGCATTTGCTGTAATATTCCAAACTACCTCAACGTCACCGATTTTACCATGTGTAGCATCTACTTCTGTATAGCCTGCATAATGGTCTTTAATACGTCTTTGGAATTCATCATTCCAACAATAAATATTTAATACTTTACCTTCTGCCTGTGGCTCTGCCACATCGTTGTCTTTCTGTTCTCCGCCTGCAACCTCTGTGTTAACCGGTGCATCTCCGCCTGCAACAGCGTCTTCTCCTCCACCACAACCTGCAAACATGCCGGCTACCATTGTCAATGCAAGTAACGAACTTAATAATTTTTTCTTCATTTTGTTTTGCCTCCCTCTTCATACATCATTTTATTGCATTTATATTTTTATTATGTCTCCATAATAATGATGCCTCTTCTATAATTGTTTCACTGTTCTGCCTTCATAAACCTCTCCTTTTACTACAATCTGCTCAATCAATGTAGTCTTCGGATGTTCAATCAGGCTTATCAATGCCTCTGCCGCCTTCACACCGATTGTATCGGTATCCTGCCTTAATGTGGTCAATTTCGGTTCGATGCGTCTTCCAAGCCGGATTCCGTCATATCCCACCACTGAGATATCGTCCGGTATTCTAAGACCTCTTTCCTTAATTGCATTGATTCCGCCAAAGCTGGCAAAATCATCCGGATAAAGAATGCAGGTTGGCGGATTCTCCAAATCCAACAATTCACACGTTGCTTTGTAAGTCGCTTTCGTACTCCTATATGCAGCCTCTTTCATATATTCATCCGGAACCTCAATTCCAAGTTCTTCCGTTGTCTTATAAAAAGAAGCAACTCTGGCTTGTGTTACTGCTGAGTCAGCACCATGTATATATGCAATCTTTCTATGCCCTTTTTCATATACATGTGTGACCAAATCATGCATGCCTTTAACATTGTCCGAAACAACCGCGATACGATTATTAAATATGTAGTCGATTGTTACAACCGGAATATCACTTCTTACCAATTCAATTACTTCCGAATCCAAAAAATCAATGCACGCAATTACCACACCGTCAAAGCCACGATATCTGGAGTGTTCCAAATATGACATCCGATTCTCTCTGGTCTTATTACAATTAATGAAAGTAATATCAAATCCCTGTTCTTCGGCTGTGCGTTTAAAACTGTCCAGCACGTTTGAAAAATAGTCATGCGTTAAACCGCTTTGTGCTTCATCTACAAATAAAACACCAATGTTATTACTCCGGTTCGTCTTAAGCGCCTTAGCCGCCGAATTCGGAAAATATCCTAATTCCTTGGCTACCTGCTTAATACGTTCCTTGGTATCTTCACCTATATCATGGTGATTATTTAACGCCTTGCTAACGGTTGCTACAGAAACGCCACATGCTATAGAAATATCTTTCATTGAAACCATATTTTATCCCTCATGTGTTACTTAATCGTTTTCGTAAACCGAATATAATACATTTTATGTTGAATTTCAATACTTTTTCACACATTTTTATATATTTTCAAAAGTTTTGTGACATTTCAACGAAACAAAAATTAGAATTTAAGTGGTTTTTCACAATTTCCAACCTCATTTCCTCTATGTTATAATCTAGGCACACATATAAGTACTTATTTTGTCCTATTTTACTTAAACGTTTTCTTATGTTCGTTTTTACAAAAATAAAAAATGGAGGATTCGTATGAAATTTGGATATTTTGATGACCAACAACGGGAATATGTAATAACAACCCCAAAAACTCCGCTTCCTTGGATTAACTATCTTGGCTGCAACGAGTTTTTTAGTTTGGTTTCCAATACTTGCGGGGGATATTCTTTTTATAAAGACGCAAAATTATTACGGCTCACACGTTATCGTTATAACAATGTACCTGCCGACATAAACGGTAAATATTTCTATATTAAGGATGGTGACAGCATTTGGAATCCTGGTTGGCAGCCAACCAAGACCACATTAGACCGTTATGAATGCCGCCACGGAATCGGCTATAGCCGTTTCAATGGTCAGAAAAACGGTATTGAAGCCTCTGTTTTGGCTTTTGTTCCCAAGAATGACAATTGTGAAATCAATCAGCTTGTGTTGACCAACCATTCAAACGAGACAAAAGAATTATCTGTTTTCTCTTATGTAGAGTGGTGTCTCTGGAACGCCGACGACGATATGAAGAATTTTCAACGCAATTTAAGCTGCGGTGAAGTCGAAGTCATCGGTTCTACCATTTACCACAAAACAGAATACCGCGAACGTCGTAATCATTATGCCATTTCTTCTGTAAATGCACCTACTGTAGGTTTTGACACCTGTCGCGATGCCTTCTTAGGTTTATATAATGGTGCCGACTCACCTGACGTAGTTGTCTCCGGAAAATGCACCAACTCTATCGCCAGTGGTTGGTCACCTGTTGCAGTACACCAGTTAGCGGTTACACTGGCACCCGGCGAGCACAAATCGTTTGTTTTTATTCTCGGCTATGTTGAAAATCCGGAAGATGAAAAGTGGGAAGCCCATAACATTATTAATAAAGCACCGGCAAACACAATGCTCGCAAAATATCAGACAGATGAAGATGTAGAAAAAGCTTTCTCTGAATTAAAAGAATACTGGGACGATTTACTCTCCAAATACACTATTACATCTGAAAATGATAAAGTAAACCGCATGGTAAATATATGGAATCAGTATCAATGTATGGTTACTTTTAACATGTCCCGTTCCGCTTCTTATTACGAATCCGGAATCGGACGCGGTATGGGATTCCGTGATTCCTGTCAGGATTTGTTAGGTTTTGTACATTTAATTCCTGACCGCGCAAGAGAGCGTATTATCGATATTGCTTCTACTCAGTTCCCGGACGGAAGTGCTTATCATCAGTATCAGCCACTTACCAAAAAAGGGAATTCTGATATCGGCAGTGGATTTAATGATGATCCGTTATGGCTGATTGCAGGCACCAGTGCCTATGTAAGAGAAACCGGAGATACCTCTATTTTGACAGAGATGGTTCCATACGACAACGACATGTCTGTAGCCACGACATTATTAGAACACTTAAAACGTTCACTTGACTATATTATTCATCACAAAGGTCCTCATAATCTTCCGTTAATCGGACGTGCCGACTGGAATGACTGTCTGAACTTAAACTGTTTCTCCGCTCATCCCGGTGAATCTTTCCAGACATTCGGTCCAAGTGAAGGTCCGGTAGCGGAATCGGTATTTATTGCCGGTATGTTTGTTAAGTATGGTGAAGAGTATGCACAGCTTTGTGAATTAATGGGCATGAATGAAGAAGCCACACGTGCACGCAAAGAAGTTGCGATTATGAATACAGCTATTTTAAAAGATGGTTGGGATGGCGACTGGTTTATCCGCGCATATGACGCTTACAGCAAAAAAATCGGTTCAAAGGAATGTCAGGAAGGTCAGATTTTCATTGAGCCTCAAGGCTTCTGCGTATTAGCAGGTGTCGGTGTAAAAGAAGGTCTTGCAGAGAAAGCATTGAATTCTGTCAAAGAAAAATTAGACACCAAGTATGGTGTTATGTTATTACAGCCGGCTTACACAAAATATCACCTTGAACTTGGCGAAGTAACCTCTTACCCACCAGGATACAAAGAAAACGCCGGCATCTTCTGTCACAACAATCCGTGGGTTTCCATCGCTGAAACCGTCATCGGAAGAGGAGACCGTGCATTCGAAATTTACAAAAAGACTTGTCCTGCTTACATAGAAGAAATCAGCGACATCCACCGCACCGAGCCGTACGTATATTCGCAGATGATTGCCGGTGCAGATGCCCCGCGTCACGGCGAAGCAAAAAATAGTTGGCTGACCGGTACCGCAGCATGGACTTTTGTAAATATTTCACAGTATATTTTAGGTATTTATCCGACCCACAAAGGACTTTCCGTAAATCCTTGCGTACCGAAAGATTTCGGTAACTTCTCCATTGTGAGAAAATATCGCGAAGGCACTTACTACATTGACGTACAGAATCCTGCCAATGTCGAAAAAGGAATTGCTTCCATCGTTGTTGACGGTGTTCCGACAGACAACTGCATCATTCCGTATGAGGCAGGGAAATCCGAATATCACGTTACTGTAACTATGGGATAGCATTTTGTCAGGATGTTATAACTGTGACATTGCATTGCGGAAATTGATGATATGTAGCAGATTTTTCTTGTGGGAACATATTTTTTGTTGTAATATCTAAAAGCTTGAAATACTAGTTTGTTATCTGACAGAAACGTGATTTTTTGTGTTCGCTAAAGGTTGAAGCAAATTGGGGGTTCTGTCTGTATAATCACGAACTGCTTTTAGTGGCTTGTTTAGTAGTCCTTACAGACATGTGCTGATAAAACATAATCTGCTGCGGAAATCTGTTTAAAAA
>CAYMTX010000046.1:0-15450 GCA_964393475.1 uncultured Roseburia sp.
TTATTGAAGAACCGATTGCAGCAGCTATTGGTGCAGGTATTGATATTTCAAGACCTTGCGGTAATATGATTGTTGATATCGGTGGTGGTACAGCGGATATTGCGGTTATTTCTTTAGGTGGTTCTGTAGTAAGTACCTCTATTAAGATTGCGGGCGATGATTTTGATGAAGCAATCGTTCGTTATATGAGAAAGAAGCATAATTTATTAATCGGTGAACGTACAGCGGAGGATATCAAGATTAAAATCGGTTCCTGCTTCCCATTGGCACAGGTTGAGACGATGGATGTACGTGGACGTAACCTTGTAACAGGTCTTCCAAAGACAGTTACAGTAACTTCTGAGGAGACAGAAGAAGCATTGCGTGAGCCAACCCTCCAGATTGTAGAAGCAGTACATTCTGTATTAGAAAAAACTCCACCGGAATTGGCTGCGGACGTTGCAGACCGTGGTATCGTTCTGACAGGTGGTGGTTCTTTACTACGTGGTTTAGAAGAGTTGATTGAAGATAGAACAGGCATTAATACAATGACGGCAGATGAGCCGATGACATGTGTGGCTGTAGGTACAGGTAAATACGTAGAGTTTTTATCCGGAAAACGTGATGATGACTAAGTTTTTTGACAGAGTTGCCGATATATAGCACATAAATGTAGTACAAAGGAGCAGGCAAATGGTAAAGGGGTTATATACTGCATTTACCGGCATGGTAAATGAACAGAAAAGATTAGATGTATTATCCAATAACCTTGCAAATGCGGATACGAATGGATATAAAAAGGAAGGAACTACTTCCCAGACATTTGCAGATGAACTTGCAATCCGTATTAAGGATACTTCTAATTACGGAATATCCAAGAAGCTTGGCGGGATGAGTATGGGTGTTCATATTGGAGAAACTTATACTGATTATAGTCAGGGTAATTATAAGGTCACAGATAATAAGACGGATTTTGCGATTAACGGTAATGGTTTTTTTGCAATTTCTTATACAGATAAAGCAGGCAATACGAGTGTGAAGTATACCAGGGATGGTGCATTTATCGTGAATTCACAAGGCTATTTGGTGACAAAAGATGGTGATTTCGTATTGAATCGGAATGGAGCAATGAATACCGACCCAAATGCCCGGATTCAGGTGAATCCGAATATTCCGATTGTTGTAACAGCGGACGGTGGTATTTATCAGAATGATGTTCTGGTAGGGAATATCGGACTCGTTGATTTCGCAGATTATGACTATATTGCAAAATTTGGCGAGAATATGTACGACATTGTAGATGGTGCGACCTTAGTTGCATCGGAAGCGACGATAGATCAGGGGTGTTTGGAGACATCCAATGTTAATGTAGTTTCAGAGATGGTGAATATGATTACAATTTCAAGAGCTTATCAGGCGGGACAGAAGGTAATCAATGCAGCAGATGAAACGTTGGACAAGGCTGTGAACCAGGTTGGCCGAGTACAGTAATTTGAGAGGATAATACGCTTATGATGAGATCACTTTATACTGCGGCAAGCGGTATGCGTGCACAGCAGACGAATGTAGATAATATTTCCAATAACTTATCTAATGTTAACACAGTTGGATATAAGACACAGAAAGCTGAATTTAAGTCTTTGTTATATCAAACAATTCAGACTAGAACTACTTCCGCAAATGGTGAGCAGAAGCCAATTGGCGCGCAGGTTGGTCTGGGTACAAGAATTGCATCTAACACAGCTATTTTTACGCAGGGAGCGTTACAGGCGAGTGAAAGCAATACAGACTTCGCTATTGATGGAAATGGTTTCTTTGCAGTCAGAGGTGCAGACGGACAGACTTACTATACCAGAAATGGCAGTTTTCAGTGGTCTATGGGTGTAAATGGTGTGACGCTTACGAATACAGACGGTTATCCGGTTTTGGATTCTAACGGGAATCCAATTGTGCTTCCGGCAGGAATTAATTCCGGTAATGCGGCCGTGACAGAACGTGGTGAAATCGGATATATGAATGCAGATGGTGTGTTTGTTTCTTTGAATCAGCAGTTCGGAGTATTTCAGTTTAATAATCCGGGCGGTTTGGAACGGGAAGCAGGCTCTCTTTATTCGGTAACGAATGCATCCGGTGCAGCATTGAATGAAGCGACAACAGCAGGATTGACACCGAGTAAAGTAGTCCAGAATTATCTGGAAGGTTCGAATGTGCAGGTTGCAGATGAAATGGTGAATCTGATTGTGGCACAGAGAGCATATCAGCTCAACTCAAAGGCGATTACAACTTCAGATGAAATGCTTGAACAGGCGAATAATCTGAGACGATAGTGGTAAGATTTGTGCAGCTATGAATGTATAAAATAGCTGAGAATGAATGTTAAACTGTGATTGCAGTAGAATGAGAGGGAGATATGAGTATTTCATTAGATGCGTCAATGCTTAATATGACCAATACTGCGAATAATTTGAATGCAGATAAAGTACAGGGTACGATTAGTAGCGTGAATAAAGGCTCGACAGAGGATGAATTGATGGAAGTTTGTAAAGATTTTTCATCTTATTTCATTGAAGAAGTGCTGAAAGAGGTTAAAGAAAATATGACATTAGAGGATGAGGATGAAGATGCTTCACTCTCTACGCTGACTGATTTCCATATGGATAGTGTGATTGAAGATATATCTGACACAATGTTGGATCAGGCCGGTAATAGTTTTGTGCAACAGTTGTACGAACAGATGAAACGCAACTACGGACTAGAATAAAAGACGAAAAGCGCCAGTGATTCTGGCGCTTTATTTGTAGGTGGATATGGTGGAAAAGATTGTAGGATATGTAGAACATATTGTGTATCGAAATGCAGACAATGGTTACACAGTGCTGAATTTAGTATGTAAAGAAGAGGAAATAACTTGTGTGGGTATATTTCCTTCTATTGCAGAAGGGGAGAATATTGAAGCGACAGGGGATTATATAGAGCATGCGACATATGGGAGACAGTTTAAAGTAGAAAGTTTTGAAGAGCGTGCACCGGAGGATGCTGAGGCGATAGAACGTTATTTGGGGTCGGGAGCCATTCGGGGGATAGGTCTGGCGCTTGCAGCCAGAATTGTGCGCAGGTTTAAGGAAGATACGTTTCGCATTATTGAAGAGGAGCCGGAGCGGTTGGCGGAGATAAAAGGGATTAGTGAGCGTAAAGCGATGGAGATAGCCTCTCAGGTTAATGAAAAACGTGATTTGCGACAGGCAATGATTTTTTTGCAACAGTATGGCATTACAATGAATCTTGCTGTGAAGATTTATAATAAATACGGACAAGAAGTATATGGAATTTTAAAAGAGAATCCATATCGACTGGCAGATGACATTGAAGGTGTGGGATTTAACACTGCGGATGAGATAGCAGCCAGAATCGGAATCCGCTCGGATTCCGATTTTAGAATTCGAAGTGGTATTCTCTATGTTTTGCTTAGTGCTACGAATGAAGGTCATACCTATTTGCCACAAGAGGAACTGACGAGGCGGGCAAGTGAATTGTTGGAAATTGCACCGGAATTTATAGAAAAGCACTATATGGATTTGGCGATTGAACGACGGATTATGCTGAAACAGCAAGAAGAGCAGACGCAGATTTATGCAGCATCATTTTATTATATGGAAGCGAATGTGGCTACCATGCTAAGACAACTTGATATCAGTTATGATGTGACAGATGCGGAGATTGAACATCGTGTAAGTAAAATTCAAAAGCAGACCGGCATGGAGCTGGATGAGCACCAGCTTACTGCAGTAAAAGAAGCTGTACGTAATGGTTTGTTGATTATTACAGGTGGACCGGGTACCGGTAAAACTACCACAATTAACACAATCATTCGGTATTTTGAAATGGAAGGAATGGACATTTTTTTGGCTGCACCGACAGGGAGGGCGGCGAAAAGAATGAGCGAAACGACCGGATATGAGGCGCGCACCATACATCGTATGTTGGAGCTGAATGGTGGTATGGATGGAAGTGCCGGCTTTGAACGGAATGAAATGAATCCATTGGAAACAGATGTTATCATTGTCGATGAGATGTCGATGGTTGACATATCGTTGATGAATGCTTTACTAAAGGCTATACCGACAGGAACCCGATTGATTTTGGTGGGAGATGTGAATCAGCTGCCGAGCGTGGGACCGGGATGCGTGTTAAAAGACATCATTGATTCGGGAGTGTGCAATGTAGTTAAATTGATGAAAATTTTCCGCCAGGCATCAACGAGTGATATTATTGTCAATGCGCATAAAATCAACCGTGGCGAGGAAGTGACGTTGGATAATAAGAGTATGGATTTCTTTTTTTTGAAACGTTATGATGCAGATACCATTATTAATGTGACCTTACAGCTAATTAAACAAAAACTACCGAAGTTTGTAAATGCTACGGAGTATGACATTCAAGTGCTTACGCCAATGCGCAAAGGGCTGTTGGGTGTTGAACGTTTGAATGGGATTTTACAATACTATTTAAATCCACCGGAAGAGAGTAAAAGAGAAAAACAACATGGCGATATCCTGTTTCGCGAAGGTGATAAGGTAATGCAGACTAAAAATAATTATCAGCTGGAATGGGAAGTGAGAAGCCGTTTTGGTTTGTGCATTGATAAGGGAATGGGTATTTTTAATGGAGATACCGGAATTGTACGGGAAATCAACGATTTTGCGGAGACTATGACCGTGGAGTTTGATGAAGGCCGAATGGTGGAATATTCCTTTAAATTATTGGATGAACTGGAGTTGGCGTATGCTATTACGATTCATAAGTCGCAGGGGAGTGAGTATCCTGCGGTAGTTATTCCGCTGCTTAGCGGTCCTTCTATGTTGATGAACCGCAATCTGCTTTACACAGCAGTTACAAGGGCTCGTAAATGTGTTACGCTAGTGGGGAATGATGTGACTTTTAATGATATGATAGAAAATACTTCACAGCAGAAGCGCTATAGCGGGTTATGCAATCGTCTAAAAGAAGAAAATGTATAGTAACGCAGGCGGAGCGTTATAACGGGGAGAGATTCCGGAAAGGAATCTATGATAATAAAATTAGTAAAAAAAGGTTTTAGTACGAGGCAAAGTGAATGGAAGGAATTCCTGATTGGAATATTTTTTCCGAGACGTTGTCCGATTTGTGATGAAGTCATTTCGTTTGGCGAGAAGGTATGCGAACTGTGTTCAAAAAAACTTCCGTACATAGAAGAACCGGCATGTAAAAAGTGCGGAAAACAACTGGAAAATGAACGGCAGGAGTATTGTGGTGACTGCACAAGGAAAGTTC
This sequence comes from uncultured Roseburia sp., assembly GCA_964393475.1. Taxonomy (GTDB): domain Bacteria; phylum Bacillota; class Clostridia; order Lachnospirales; family Lachnospiraceae; genus Roseburia. The sequence goes on from CAYMTX010000046.1 coordinate 5,290, forward strand.
ACCACTACTGTCAGGGGAAAGCGGTTTTTTCCTATCGTGCCGGAATGAAATTATCTATGTATCGTTTTAAATATTCGAATAAGCGGGAATATGCCGATTTTTTTGCGGAAGAGGCAGCGAAGAAATACGGAAGATGGCTTAAGAGACGTGGAATAGAAGCGATTGTTCCGGTGCCTATGTATGCGGCGAAAAAGAGAAGCAGAGGTTATAATCAGGCAGAAGTATTTGGCGAGGCGCTCGGGCGGGAAACAGGTATTGTGGTAGACAAATATTTGGTAAAGCGTGTAAAAAAAACAATTCCGCAAAAGGCGTTGAATGACAGACAACGGAAAGATAACTTAAAAGGGGCTTTCCAAGTTCGGGCAAATATAGTAAAATATAATAAAATAGTATTAGTTGACGATATTTACACTACAGGAGCAACTGTTGATGCGATTGCAGAACTGCTGGAGAAAGCGGGAGTGAATGAAGTTTATTTTTTGTCTATCTGCGCCGCTGATGGCTACTAGGAATAGGAGGAAATGTAATGGACGTAAGAAATTGCAGGGGATGTAACAGATTATTTCAGTATATTGGTGGTCAACCACTGTGCCCGGAATGCAGAGACAAATTAGAAAATAAATTCGGAGAAGTAAAAGAATATATTTATAATAATCCGGGACAAACAATGGCACAGGTTGCTGAGGCTATGGAGATTTCCATTAAACAGATTAAACAGTGGGTGCGTGAAGAGCGCCTTGTATTGTCTGAACCGACCGCAGACGGAATTGAGTGTGAGCGTTGTGGTGTGCCGATTTGCAGTGGGCGTTTCTGTGAAAAGTGTAAGAATCAGATGACGAATGAGTTTTCTGCGGCAATCAAGCGTCCGGCAGCGCCGCAGGTGAAACAGACAGACAGAACAGGTAAGCATGATAATAAGATGCGTTTCCTGTCTTAAAGATTTATAAAGAGATAAGTATGACCGTTGTTGTGAATTTCAATAGAAATTTGCAATAACGGTTATTTTTGATTCAGAGGAAAATTAATTTGAAAATCTATAGTGATATGCTATAATGTTTAATGAGAATGTATAATTGCGTGCAAAGTGTGCGCAAGTCTCGGATATGCATGAGAAAATGTAGGAAAAGGGGTTTGGTTCATGATTCATGAAGAACGTTTGAAACCAATGGTGAAAATGGCGATGTTCGATAAGAACGAGGGGAAAGCCTGCAAGCCAATGATACAATATGCAAGAACAGATTATATTTCAATGCAGCTTCTTAAGAGTTTTATTTCCGGAAGTATGGCATATATGATTCTGTGCGCAGTATGGGGATTGTATGATACATCGGCTTTGATGCAGGTGATAAATGGTGGCTCTATTAAGGACTTTGCGATAGATGTGGTGTTTTATTATGCGATATTTATGGTAATTTATCTGGCGGCGACATATATTGTTTATCAGATTCGTTATACCAAAAGACGCAAGATGGTTAAGGCTTATTATAAGAATTTAAAAGATATTAATAAAAATTATGAGAGAGAAGAACGTTTAAGGTCTCCATCACAGCAGGATTGGCAATAAATGGGGAGGTAAGAGATATGGTAACATTACTGGAAATAAAAGAAAAAATGGTTCGAATTTATGGAAAATATGAGGCATATATTACACCGTTACTGCGGTTTGCATTGGCACTTGTAGTATTCATGACGATTAATGGCAATATTGGATATATGAAGATGATTAGTACGACACCGATCGCGTTGATTTTGTCTGCGGTATGCGCTATATTACCGGTGAATGCTATGATTGCAATTGCTGCGCTGGTGATATTATTGGATATGTATGCACTTTCTATGGAAGTATTCATTGTGGCTGCACTGATTTTTATGTTTATCTATTTGGTGTATTTCAGATTTTCGCCACGATATGGTTATAATGCGGTGCTGATGCCGGTTTGTTTTAAAATGGGAATACCATATATCGTACCGATTGGTTCCGGTTTGCTGGGTGAGGCGTATTCTGTTGTATCGGTTGTATGTGGTTTAGTGATTTACTTCTTTTTGAGGGGTGTGCATGAAAATGAGACTACATTGAATAGCGCATCAGATGCGGGGACAAGCGCGGTATCTAAGATTACAGTTGCACTGAATCAATTGTTGATGAATAAAGAGATGTTCTTGGTTATAATAATTTTTGCGATAGCGACACTTATAGTATATATCATCCGAAGGATGGATATTGATAATGCGTGGACAGTTGCATGGATTGCGGGTATTTTATTTGAAACAATCGGATTGATTTCCGGATATCTCTTGCTTGGCATTCCCGGCAAGCTTTTAGGAGTCGTTGTTGGAGGTATTGTGTCAGCGGTCATTGCGCTTGGACTTCAGTTTATGTTCTTTAATGTAGATTACACAAGAACAGAACGTTTACAGTTTGAGGATGATGAATATTATTATTATGTAAAAGCGGTTCCGAAATCGGTGATTACCGGTTCAAATAAACAGGTAAAACATTTCCACAAAAACGAGGATGAAGAACGTTTGACGAAGAAAAGATTTGCGGAAGAAATGGACATTGATGAAGAGTTATTAGACTAATCAAAGGAAGTGAAAGATAGTGCAGGATATAGGAGCAGCTTTAAGCAGATTGTGGGAACATATAACGACATATGCCCACTTACCACAAGCGATTGCAGTTACAGATATTATTGAGATTGCCATTATTGCAATTTTATTTTACTACATGCTGGTGTGGATTAAGAATACTAAGGCGTGGACTTTGCTAAAAGGTATTTTGGTTATTTTATTATTTATTATGCTGGCGGCAATTTTTCAGATGAATACAATTATCTGGATTGCGGAGAAAATGGTAAGTGTAGCGGTAATTGCGATTGCGGTTATTTTCCAACCGGAAATGAGAAAAGCATTAGAGAGCCTCGGAAGGCATAGATTGTTAATGCGCCTTTTTAATTATGAAGGCAATAAAACCGTTGGTAAGTTCTCTGATAAGACTATTACAGAATTGGTAAGAGCCTGTTTTGAGATGGGAAAAGTAAAGACGGGTGCATTGATTGTCGTAGAAGATGAGATGATGCTCACGGAATATGAGCGGACAGGTATTGCAGTAGATGGTATTGTGTCCAGCCAGCTTTTGATTAATATTTTTGAAAAAAATACACCATTGCATGATGGCGCAGTTATTGTGCGTGGAGACCGTGTGGTTTCAGCGACTTGCTATCTCCCGTTGTCGGATTCTTTGACCCTTAGTAAAGATTTGGGAACCAGACATCGTGCGGCAGTCGGCATCAGTGAAGTGAGTGACTCAATGACGATTGTAGTCTCAGAAGAGACGGGAAAAGTATCTATTGCACTCGGCGGAGAATTATACCGAAATGTGGATGCGGATTTTCTGAAGAACAAGCTGATGTTCCTTCAGAAGAGAGAAGCAGAGGTAACAGTATTAGACTTAGTAAAAAGGAGGCTGAAAGATGTTAAAGGCACTCGGCGGGAAATTAGTGAATAATATTGGCCTCAAGTTATTGGCATTGTTTTTTGCTGCTGTTTTGTGGATAGTAGTGGTAAATACAGATGACCCTATGGTAAGGAAATCTATGACAGTCAGTGTATCCATGAAGAATCAGGAATATATTACTGATATGGGTAAATATATGGATATTTTGAATGAAAGTAATACGGTAACTTTCTATTATACTACAAAGAGAAGTGTGTGGGACGGTATTTCAAGTGCAGACTTTTTGGCAACGGCAGATATGGAAAAGATTGAGGCGAAAGCAAACGGGGGCTATCGTGTTCCGGTCGTTGTTTCCGCGACAAGAAATGCTAACCAAATTACGATTGAAACAAAGCAATTATATCTGGAAGTGGCACTGGAGGACTTAGGAAAACAACAATTCCAGATTAAGGCGAATACAGCGGGAAAAGTAGCAGATGGTTGTGCGCTTGGTACAGTGACGATTGATAGTGCCAATGTTGTGCAGGTTACAGGACCGGCATCGGTAATTAATTCGATTGACAGTGTAATTGCAACAGTTAATGTAGATAGTATGTCTACTGATATTACCGACAACGTCGTACCGGTATTTTATAATGAAAATGGTGAAGTGATTGATACGACAAAACTTGAGAAGAGTGTGGAGTCAGTTCGTATCACAGCACAGATATTAAATACAAAAGAAGTATCGTTAGTATTATCTACAACCGGAAATCCGGCAGAGGGATATCAGTTAGTAGGAGTTTCATGTGAGCCGACGACTGTTCGGGTAAAGGGCGTTGCTGCTGTATTAAATACACTGGATAAGATTGAAATACCGGCAGAAGTACTTGATTTAACAGATGCTACTTCTATGATAGATAAGACAATTGATATTTCAACGTATTTGGAAGAAGGAGTATCATTGGTAATCAGCTCTGATGCGAAAGTGAATATTAGAGCAGAGATTGAACCAATTGAGACAAAAGAATATAAGATTCCGGTCAGCAACATTACGGCTAACGGATTAAAGTCCGGATACAGGCTGGATTATGCGGATACACATGTGAGAGTAAGGATTACTGCAGGGCAAAGTGCCCATAACGCTATCAATGCTTCGAATATAAAAGGCGTGATTGAAGTGGGCAATATGAAAGAAGGAACTCATACTGCAGAGGTGACTTTTGGATTGGATACAGCAGTATACCAGACAGAACTAACTTATGTAGAAGTGGAGCTCAAGCGGGTTAGCGGAAGTACAGGGGAAAGTAGTAGTGAATCCACTGAAAATAACAGTGAGAGCACAACCGAAGGAAGTACAACTACAACTGAGACAGAGAATTCGACTCAGACAGGAACGAATAATTCGGAGAAACCAAGTGAGACGACTACAGAGACAATTAGCACAGAGGGAATTGTCTCTGGAAAACAAAATACATCAGAAGAGAACGTTGAGTAGATATTTTGGAAAAGAGGATTAGTAATATGGCAAGAATGTTTGGCACAGATGGTGTGCGTGGAGTAGCAGGGTCAGAATTGACAATTGAGTTGGCAACTAAGTTAGGTCAAGCGGGAGCGTATGTATTGACAAAAGAGCAGGAGCATCAGCCGACGATTATCGTTGGATGCGATACAAGAATTTCCGGAGGCATGTTAGCAAGTGCATTGATGGCAGGTATCTGTTCGGTTGGGGCAAATGCAATTTTTGTAGGTGTTATGCCGACACCGGCAATTGCATATTTGACAAGAAAGCATAAAGTAGATGCGGGTGTCGTGATTTCTGCGTCTCACAACCCGATGGAATTTAATGGAATTAAGTTTTTCAATGGGGATGGTTATAAATTGTCTGATGCATTGGAAGATGAAATCGAAGAATTAATCAACAACAATATGAAAGATGTTGTGTTACCAATTGGTTCGGGTGTAGGTAAAATCGAATATCGTTTTGATTTAGTAGAACAGTATGTGAACTTTGTAAAAAAATGTGTGCCGGTAGATTTGACCGGTATGAAGATTGTAATAGACTGCGCAGAAGGTGCGTCGCATTATACGTCAGTAAAGGCACTGAAGGATTTGGGAGCAGAATTGGTAGCAATACATACCAACCCGGATGGAACCAATATCAATGCAAACTGCGGTTCTACACATATGGATGAATTAAAGGCGAGGGTAGTATACGAAAAAGCACAGGTTGGTCTGGCATTTGATGGTGATGCTGACCGTATGCTTGCTGTAGATGAAAAGGGTGAATTGGTGGATGGCGATCAGGTTATGGCAATCTGCGGCCTTCACATGAAAGAAAAGGGTACATTGAAAAATGACACAATTGTTGTAACGGTTATGTCGAACCTGGGACTTTCCATAATGGCACAGAAAGAGGGCGTAAAACTTGAAAAAACAAAAGTAGGTGACCGTTATGTCCTTGAAAATATGATGGCAAACGGATACAATCTCGGTGGAGAGCAGTCAGGTCACATTATCTTTTTAGATGATAATACAACCGGTGATGGATTGCTTAGTGCATTAAATTTGCTTCGTGTTATGGTTGAGACGAAGAAAACATTGTCAGAACTGGCATCTGTTATGCAGGTATTACCACAAGCCTTGGTTAATGCAAAGGTTCCGAATCATAAAAAAGAAGATTACATGGAATATCCGGAAATTGCAGATGCAATTGCGACATTAGAGAAGAAATTTAATGGTGAAGGACGTGTATTAATACGTCCATCCGGTACAGAACCATTGGTTCGTGTCATGATTGAAGGAAAAGCTCAGAAGGTAATTGAGGACGAAGCAAAGAAATTGGCAGACTTAATTACCAAAACAATGTTATAGAATTCTTGCTTTATATAGGTGTGAATTTTAAAAGGGGTAGAAAAGTTTATGGTAAGTCAGAAAGTGGTCATAACAAATCCTACGGGATTACATTTGAGACCGGCAGGAGTACTTTGCAACGAGGCGATGAAGTTCGCCTCCAAAGTAACGTTTAAATATGGAAATGATATTTCCAATGCAAAAAGTGTATTAAGTGTTTTAGGGGCATGCATTAAATCAGGGAGTGAGATAGAACTGATTTGTGAAGGCGAAGATGAAGAGGCTGCATTGGAAGCAATTGTAAGAATAGTTGAGAATGGCCTTGGTGAATAAAGAGGAGAGAGATGAAGAAGATTTTGGTAACCGGCTGCAACGGACAGTTGGGTCGTGCGATTCGAAAAGAATATGAACAGGATGATGTAGTATTTGTGAATACAGATGTGGTAGAAGCAGATGGTGTTGTTGCACTTGATATCACGAAAATAGAGGCAGTAATGGCATTGGTTTTAGAAGAAAGACCGGATGTTATTATTAATTGTGCTGCACATACAAATGTAGATGCCTGCGAGAAAGAGTGGGATTTGGCATATCAGATTAATGCAATCGGACCTAGAAATTTGAGTATTGCTGCAAATGCGGTAGATGCCAAAATGATTCATGTTTCTACAGATTATGTGTTTGAAGGAAATGGTACGATACCATATACGGAATTTGATGTACCGAATCCGGTAAGCGCTTATGGAAAGACTAAATTAGAAGGTGAAAAATTTGTAAAAGAGTTTGCAAAGAAGCATTTTATTTTCCGCACGGCATGGTTATATGGCGACGGCAAGAACTTTGTAAAAACAATGCTTCGTTTAGCAGAAACACATGACACAGTAAATGTGGTATGCGATCAGCTTGGAACACCGACCAGCGCAAAAGAACTGGCCAAGATGATTCATTATTTGGAGGGAACAGAGAATTACGGAACTTTCCATGCAACCTGTGAAGGAGATACGAACTGGGCTGCGTTTACAGAGGAAATTTTCAAATTGATAGGAAAGACGACCAAAGTAAATCACGTGACGAGTGAACAGTATGCACAGATGAATCCGACAGCTGCTAAAAGACCTGCATTTTCTATTTTGGATAACTATATGCTGAAACTGACCAGTGATTATCGTATGGCGGATTGGCATGATGCATTGAAGGAATATTTGAATGAGAATTAATAAATATATGATACAAAAAGGAATCACGTGTCTAAAAGAATACGGGGTTCGTGAACTTTATATAAGAGCAGTGGAAAAACTGCGTTCCCAGAAAATATCCTATAACAAATGGTATCAGAAGCATGCTATAACAGAAGAACAGCAAAATGCACAGAAAGAAGATGTGCGGACATGGGAAAATCATCCGTTAATAAGCATCTGTGTACCGCTTTACAATACACCGGAGAATTATTTTTGTGAGATGATAGATTCGGTAGTAAAACAGACCTATCCGAACTGGCAGTTGTGTCTGGCAGATGGAAGCCCGTCTGAAAAACTTGAAAATGTGATAAAGCAGCGTTATGCGACAGAAGAACGCATTTGTTATCGTCATTTAGAGGAAAATCTTGGAATTGCAGAGAATACCAATAAAGCCTTTGAAATGGCAACCGGTGAATGGATTAGCTTGTTGGACCATGATGACATTCTGCCACCGGAAGCACTATACGAGACGTTGGTTGCGGCAGGTGTAGCGGAGGGAAAAGCTTCCCTTGTGAAACGAAAAAAAACGGACGATGTGATAGATGCGGTATATTCAGATGAGGATAAAATAACAGAAGATTTAACAGAGCATTTTGACCCGCATTTTAAGCCGGATTACAATATCGATTTGTTGAGAACCAATAATTACATTACGCATCTTTTTACGGTACGCCGTGAGATTGTAGAGCGGGTTGGCGGGTTTGAAAGCAAATACAATGGAGCACAGGATTTTGATTTCATTTTTCGTTGTACCGATGCGGCAAGGGGTGTAGCACATGTGCCGAGAATTCTCTATCACTGGAGAACGTCAGCCGGCTCTACGGCTGAGAATCCGGCCAGCAAAATGTACGCTTATGAGGCAGGAAAACTTGCCATTGAAGACCATTTGAAAGCAAAAGGATTGGAAGGTGAAGTTTCTTTTACGAGAAACCTGGGTTTCTATCGTGTGAAATACAAAGTGAAAAGCGAGGAATTGATATCGATTATCATTCCAAACAGAGACCAGGCGGCAATGCTTGAAAAGTGCATTGCATCTGTAGAGAAGAGTACATACACCAATTATGAAATAATTATTGTAGAAAATAATAGCGAAAGCCGGGAAATATTTGCATATTATGAGAAAATTACGGGATGTGCATATAACGCCGAAGTGCCAATGGAAGGTACACTGGCGAATGGCAATCGAATATGTGTGGTGACATGGAAAGATTCTTTTAATTATTCTGCAATCAACAATTTCGGAACACGATTTACCAAGGGAAGTTATTTGCTTCTGTTGAATAATGATATTGAAATTTTGACAGAGGATTGGTTGGAAGAAATGTTGAGCCACTGTCAAAGAGAGGATGTTGCGGCAGTGGGATGTAAACTTTTATATCCGGATGGTACGATACAGCACGCAGGGGTAGGAATCGGACTGGGAGGTATTGCAAACAGCATGTTTGTTGGTATGGACAGCAAATTCCACGGATATATGCACAGAGCAAATCTGCAATTGGATTACAGTGCTGTGACAGCAGCTTGCATGATGGTGAAAAAACACATTTTTGATGAAGTGGGAGGCCTTGAAGAGGAATTGACGGTGGCTTATAATGACATTGATTTGTGTTTAAAAATGGGAGCAGCAGGATATCGGATTGTATATACTCCATATGCAAAGGCAATTCATTATGAGTCGAAATCCAGAGGATATGAAAATATACCACAGAAGCAGGCACGTTTGCAGAAAGAGTCGGAGTATATGTTACAGAAATGGGCAGATATTTTTGAGTATGGTGACCCGTATTATAACCCGAATTTTTCAAAAAAACGTATGGACTACACGATTGACAGGGTGTGAATTTGCGCAAACGATGCCGGGAAAAGGAATGGTATTGTAAATAGAGAGAAAAAGTGATATAATAAATTGATTATACATAACTTAGGAGGATAATAATGAGAACATATTTAGTAACAGGCGGAGCCGGTTTTATTGGATCAAACTATATTCATTACATGTTTCGCAAATATGATAATGAAATCAGAATTATCAATGTAGATGCATTAACATATGCAGGTAACTTAGAAAATTTAAAGGACATCGAAAATAGAGATAACTATACATTTGTAAGAGCAGATATTACAGACAAAGAAGCGATTGAGAAAATCTTTGCAGAGAACGATATCGATCGTGTAGTACATTTTGCGGCAGAGAGCCACGTTGACAGAAGTATTAGAAATCCGGAAGTGTTTGTTAAGACAAATGTTTTAGGTACAGCAGTTATGCTTAATTGTGCAAAGGCTGCATGGGAATTACCGGATGGTACATTTAAAGAAGGTAAGAGATTCTTACATGTATCTACGGATGAGGTATATGGTTCATTGCCGGATGATGAGAATGCATTCTTTTATGAGACGACACCATATGACCCGCATAGCCCGTATTCAGCAAGTAAAGCCAGTTCGGACATGCTTGTTAAGGCGTATGTAGATACCTACAAGTTCCCGGCGAATATCACTAACTGTTCGAATAACTATGGACCATATCAGTTCCCGGAGAAGCTGATTCCGTTAATCATCAACAATGCATTGCAGGGCAAGAAACTTCCTGTATATGGTGATGGTAAGAACGTTCGTGACTGGTTATATGTAGATGAC
>CAYMTX010000047.1:0-14959 GCA_964393475.1 uncultured Roseburia sp.
AAGAAAAAGACCATGTAGAAGGTTTTGCACCGGAAGTAGCATGGGTGACACACGGAGGATTAAATCCATTACAGGAGCGTCTTTGCGTAAGACCGACATCAGAGACATTATTCTGTGATTTTTATAAGAATATTATTCAGTCTTACCGTGATCTGCCAAAGGTATATAATCAGTGGTGTTCAGTAGTAAGATGGGAGAAAGAGACTCGTCCGTTTTTACGTTCCAGAGAGTTCTTGTGGCAGGAAGGACATACTGCGCATGCAACAGCAGAAGAAGCGGAAGAGAGAACCGTACAGATGTTAAATCTTTATGCAGATTTCTGCGAAGAAGTTTTAGCGATGCCGGTTGTTCGTGGACGTAAGACTGAAAAAGAAAAATTCGCCGGTGCAGAAGCTACTTACACAATCGAAGCATTAATGCATGATGGAAAAGCATTACAATCCGGCACAAGCCACAATTTTGGAGATGGTTTTGCAAAAGCATTTGGTATCCAGTATACAGATAAAGAAAATAAATTACAGTATGTACACCAGACATCATGGGGTATGACAACACGATTAATCGGTGCAATTATCATGGTACATGGTGATGATTCAGGTCTTGTTTTGCCACCGGCTATAGCACCTGTGCAGGCAATGGTAATACCGATTATGCAGCATAAAGAAGGCGTTCTTGAAAAAGCAAATGAAGTATGTGAACGTTTGGGTAAAGTGTGTCGTGCAAAATTAGATGACTCTGATAAGAGTCCGGGCTGGAAGTTCTCAGAGCAGGAAATGCGCGGTATACCTGTTCGTATTGAACTTGGACCAAAAGATATCGAAGCAGGCAAATGCGTAGTAGTCCGCCGAGATATAAGAGAGAAAATCGAAGTGGCACTGGATGAACTTGAGACAGTAATCCCAACATTATTAGATACCATTCAAAAGGAAATGTTCGAGCGTGCAAGAAAGCATCGCGATGAGCATATCTGGGATGCACATAATTACGAAGAATTAAAAGATATTGCAGCGAATAAACCGGGATTTATCCGTGGTATGTGGTGTGAAGATCAGGCCTGTGAAGATAAAATCAAAGAGGAATTGGCAGTAACATCACGTTGTATGCCGTTTGGAGACCAGGAACAAATTTCGAATGTTTGTGTTTGTTGTGGAAAACCTGCTCATAAACTGGTATACTGGGGTAAAGCGTACTAAAATGTTTTCATGAATTGATAGCAGTAACTTTCATAAAGTACGTTTTGTGAGGGAAAGGTATGATAGAAAGATACTATAATAATGCAATTGAGCAAGTGTGGGGAGATATCGGAAAATCACACCATAACTATATGCTTCTGCGTTATAGCAATGATTTTTCTGTGCAGAATTTAGAAAGCGTCAACTGCCTAAAAGGGCAGGATGACGTTTTCTTTGCGTGTCATGAGTTTAAGCACGATGAAATGCCGAGCGCATACGAGCCATATTTGTCTATTGTCCGCCGGATAGTAGAGTGTGAAAATATAGATTTGGACCAATTTATGGATAAGTGTGATGTGTATAGTCGTCATCGTTCGATTATTTCCAGTTATTTCAAAACCGGTATCTGTAAAAGAGAAGAAGATATTATTCTTGGCGAAGTGACTTATGAACAGGAACGTATGATGAATGCGCTGGTGAATATGTTGCTGGAATTGACGAAAAAACATCCGATGATGGTGGTGATTAATCGCTTCCAGTTGGCAGCAAGAAGTACTATTTTATTAACAGAAAAGTTGATGAGACAAGAGAATTTGAATCTTGGTATTCTTTTGGGGGTAAACGACACGCAAGCACTTCCGGAATTTTTGCGTCCGGACTGGGAGAGTTTGATTGAGTACTTGGAAGATGGCAATAAACTGCATCACATCGGTAATTCCAATAGAGAAAAAATTGAGAAAAATCATGAGCAGGTAGTATTTGAATATAATACCACGGAAGGTTACCGTAAAATAGGAAACTTAGTGGATTTTCTTGATTTTGAACAAGCATATTTTTTATTAAATCGTTTTGAACGAATGATAAAATTGGATAATCTGGAAATCACAGAGGAGAATCACTATCGTATGCTGCTTTTGTTTGCAAGAGTGGCGATTATGATGAAGGACCTTGCTAAGGCGTTAGAAGTATGTGAAGATATTGATAAAGTTTCTAAGGCGATTGGCAAGGGTGATTATGAATATAATTACTTTGTGGCAGCTTCCTATATGTATTTGGATAAGCTGGAAGAAGCGCTGGTTTATGCCAACAACGCATTGGAATATGCAAAGTCTGTTGAGGATGATTTTCGCATGTTCCGGGCGGAACTTTTGAATGCACAGATTCAGATGTCCGGGTGGTACAATATTTTCTTTTGCACACAGGATGTAAAAATCAGCGAGTATTTGATTGAAAAATTAAAACAGTATAATTACCTGAATCATTTGGCGTACATATACATCTATGCGTATGATAATAAGCCGGAAATTGTGGCAAAAGCCCATCGCTCAGAAAAACTTTTGATTTATTTTAGCCGGGGTGTTGCGCTGGCTAAAGAAATCGGTAACGAGCAGCTGATTGAGAAAGCATATCAGAAAAACATTATGCTGGCGTCTACCAATGGAATGTATGAAGTATCACAGTTATATAACATGCGTACCTATGAAGCAATGAAAAATAAGTTTTCGGTATCAGGTGGGCGAATTTATTCCAGTACGGCATATAACCTTTGTGCAATGGGAGAAAATGAGCTTGCCGCAACTTATTTTAGAACGTCATTAAAGATGTTTTATTATCTCCGTAAACCGGAAGATATAGCAGAAGTGCAATATAATATGTCTTTAAACTGTATTATGCAGGGGCGTTATGCAGAAGCAGAAAACTATCTGACGCAGTGTGTGAAGGCAATTGAGAGATTACGTCTGAACAGTTTGCGTGTTTGTAATCTGTCAAAATTGTATGGGTTGTTAGCGTTGTCTACGATTTTGCAGGGTAACAGTTTTAACTGTGAGCGATATTTATTTAATTGCCGTCAGTTTTTGAATTATATTTTAGAAAAAGAAGAAGTTGAGAATGGTCTTACTACTGTGCATGATTATGCAAAGAGTGATGATGACTTGTTCTTATATAATTTTTCACAGGCGTTACTTTGTCGTTACGATGGAGATGATGAGACTGCATTGGAATATTTCATTACGGCAGAGGAATACTTAAAACGTGGAGAAGGTAATCTGTTTTTTTGCTATACGCTGTTCCGCAAATGCAGAATGCAGATTTTTAAAGCACTGGGGAAAGATATCCGGTATGAGCAGGAAGCTGAGCTATTAAAAGAATACGAAGAATCACACAGTGCAATGTTTAAAGGATTCGTAGAAGAACTTCGAACGTCTTTGCCACCGGTAGAAGAGAATGTGGAAAAGATTACGATGCGCCAAATGGAAGAACTGATGCACCGGGAAAGTGTGGAGCGTGCATACAGAAGCAAAAAGAGACAGTTGGAGTTCATTGCCTCTTGGCAGAAACAGTTTGAAGTTACAAACGTTTCGGCAGAAGAAATGGTTGATACTGCGATGAAAGTATTTTTGAATCATTTCGATGTGGACCGTGCGGTTTATGTCCGTTATATTGAACGACAACCACAGATTTTATATAATGATACAGAATGCGAATTGACACCGGAAACAATCAGGCAGATTGCAGATGCATTACGTAAAAATCAGGATGGCTTTGCGGTTTCGAAAATCAGTAGTAATTATGCAGAACACGAAGATGTTACCAGTATATTCGGTGATGATAATGTGTGTTCCATGATAGCGATTCCGTATTTTGATAATGCCAGAATCGAGAGCTTTTTAGTGACGTATGTCTTGATGAAGGATAACTGGCATTCATCCGTGAATCGTTATATGCTGGATAATGACGATTTAGATATGTATCGTCTGTTATTCCGTGAAATGCGTTATGCGATGAATCGACTGGAGGCTTACGAGAAAATTTATGAGATAAATACAAAATTGTATTTATCAGCAGTGACAGACCAGTTGACCGGTATCTATAATCGAGAAGGCTTTTATCGAAAACTGACTACCTTGCTGAAGGAAATGAAGTGTGGTGAGAGAAAGGCCAGTTTAGGCTTGATGTTTGTGGATTTGGATAATTTCAAACCATATAATGATACATATGGACATGACATCGGTGATTTAGTGCTGATTCGAATGGCAAATATTTTCAAAGAACTCTGTAAGGAAGATGGATTTGTATGCCGTTACGGTGGCGATGAATTTCTCCTGGTATTTTATACAGATGATGTTGCCGTGTTAGAAGAAAAAGCAAAACAGATTTACCGTGAAATAGAGTTGACCGGTGGCTTTCAGAAAGAAATTTCTGAAAAATTGGGAGTCGAGACAGAGATTGAGAAATCGAAGTGGATTTCCTGCTCAATCGGTGTTACTACTGCGACAGATATTAACTCGGATGATGATATGAATGCGATGATTAAACGTGCAGACAATTTGCTGTATTCTATCAAGGAAACCGGAAAAGGAACTTATAAACTATGAAAATGATTTTACCTAAAAAAGTAAATTTCATAATCGACACGTTGCAAAAGCATGGATTTGAGGGATATGCCGTTGGCGGCTGTGTCCGGGATGCTATGCTTTCCCGTGTGCCGCAGGATTGGGATATTACGACTTCCGCCAAACCGGAGCAGGTAAAAGCACTATTTAAGCACACGATTGATACGGGAATTTTGCATGGAACGGTAACGGTAATGTTGGATCATGAAGGATTTGAAGTAACAACTTACCGTATTGATGGAGAGTATGAAGATGCCAGACATCCGAAAGAAGTACAGTTCACATCGAATTTACTGGAGGATTTAAAACGGCGGGATTTTACCATTAATGCCATGGCGTATAACGAAAAAGATGGATTAGTAGATGCATTTGATGGTCTTTTGGACTTGAAGCGGGGGATTATCCGGTGTGTTGGCGTAGCAGAGGAACGCTTTACCGAAGATGCCTTGCGTATGTTGCGTGCAGTGCGTTTTGCTGCACAGCTAGGTTTTGATATTGAGCCAAATACCAAGGCGGCTATCACAAAGTTGTCATCGAATCTGTCAAAAGTGAGCGCGGAACGCATACAGATTGAATTGGTAAAGCTTTTGACATCAGCGCACCCGGAGCAGATAAAAACTGCATGGGAGACTGGGCTGACGAAAGTATTTTTGCCGGAATTTGATGCTATGATGGTTACAGAGCAGAATAATCCGCATCATAAATATACGGTGGGAGAACATACCATTGTGGCATTACAAAATACAGAGTGCAATAAGGTACTCAGACTCACCATGTTATTGCATGATGTAGCGAAGCCTGTGTGCAGGACTACCGATGAAGATGGCGTTGACCATTTTTATGGGCACGAAGATATGGGCGAAGAAATGGCTAGGAAAATCTTGCGTCGTTTGAAGTTTGATAATGACACAACTAACCGTGTCTGCCGATTGGTCGCGTGTCATGACCACATGCCTGCGTTAACGGAAAAATCTGTCCGTAAGGCGATTTTTAGAAATGGAATGGAACAGTATCCGATGCTTTTTGCGGTGAAACGGGCGGATGCACTTGCACAGAGTCTGTTACAACGGAAGGAGAAGATGGAGGCTATTGATTCATACGAGCAAATGTATGATGCAATTATAGAAAAGCAACAGTGTCTTTCTATTAAAGAATTGGCAATAGGAGGTTCTGAGCTGATTGCAATGGGGATGCAACCCGGGAAAGAAATCGGTGAGACCTTAAAATTGTTGCTGGAGATGGTGTTAGAAGAACCATCGCTAAATACCAAAGAGAAATTAATTCAGCAAGTTCATAATTTGAGAACCCCTCTCATATGATAAAGAGACATGGTAAGAAGGCTTACCGCACTTTGTCATTATGGAGGGGTTTTTCGTGTATAATAGGCCGGAACAATTATTAGAAAAATATCCGTTATCGGTGAAATCTTTTTCGAAAGGAAGAGAGTGCTATCTTTTTGATACCAGTCTTGGGACTCTGGCGTTGCGTGAATACCGTGGGTCAAAGGAACGGGCGGCTTTTCTGGCAGAGATGCTAAGACACCTGAAAGAAAACGGGCTTTTGGTAGAGGAAATTATTTTGGCAACAGACGGAGAAGTTTTGATAACGGATGAAGAAGAACGTAAATTTCTGCTTTGCGAGAATTATCATGGAGCAGAGTGTGATACCAAAAATAAAGAAGATATGCTTGCTGCAGTGAAAAAACTTGCAAGTTTACATAACATAACACAAACTTTTGAAGGAGAAGTGCCGGAAGTGATTCGGCGTAATCAGAATTCGTTGTCAGATATATATGAAAAGCATAATCGGGAAATGAAGCAAGTGAAAAATTATATCCGCACGAAAAAAAAGAAAAATAGTTTTGAAATGCTTTTTGCCGGACAGTGCGACACATTTATACAGAAAGCACTTGCTGTAACAGATGCTTTGCGGAATGTAGAATGCAGGGAAGAATTATATGGTTTTTGCCATGGAGATTATAATCAGCACAGCATTATTTTTGCACAGCAGGGAATTGCAATTGTAGGTCTGGAACGTTTTACGTATGATTTGCAGATTCGTGATTTGGCTAATTTTATAAGGAAAATGATGGAAAAGAATAATTGGGATGCAGAATTGGGAATGGCATTAATTGAGGCATACAATGACATTCATGCTTTAAAAGAGCAGGAAAAACAGTACCTTTCTTTTTTTCTGGCTTATCCGGAGAAATTCTGGAAACTGGCAAATCATTATAATAATGCACACAAATCATGGTTGTCAGAACGGAATGTTGAAAAATTAGAAAAAGTCATTTTGCAAGAAGAGAAACGGGAGCAGTTTCTTTCTCTTTCATTTTTTGATAGAATCGGTTATACTTGAGAAAGGAAATCGGATGTTATAAAGCATCGAATCGGAGGAGTAAATTGAGATACAGGAAGAGAATATTGACGTTGCTTACAATGGTGGTCTTATTGCTTATAGCAGGCTGCGGAAGCAATGGAAAAGGAACCGTGGCAGGTTCGAATTATTATTACCCGCAGAAAGAGAACGAATCGGGAACCGGAACAGAAATGGAAGTGTCTGTTAAGGCAGAGCTTAGTGCAGAACATTATATGATTTTAGCAAATGATATGACTGCACAACATATGATACTGAAGCAGATGGATTCGGGGAAACAACAGTTATATCAGTATTCTTTGACAACCAGATTCCTTGATAAATATGGCAACAACACAACAGTTAGTTATTTTGAACCGGGACGTATGATTACTATCGGAGAGAAAGATTCAGAAGGCAGATTGAAGTCGGCGCAGATATCGGCTGATGTATGGGAATATGAGGATGTACTTCGTTTTGATATTGACGAGGAACGGGGCGTTTTCAAAATTGCGGATACAAAGTATTCTTTTGGAGATGGCTTGTTTGTAGTTTCAGCGGGTAATCAGATAAAACTTTCAGAGCTTAAGGAAGAAGATGAACTTCGTGTGGTCGGCATGAATAAAGAGATTCTTTCAGTAGCGGTGACTACGGGACAGGGGACGATTGTATTAAAAAATACAGAACTTTTTGAAGGCAGTTTTATTCAGATTGGCAATAAGATTTTTGCAGAAATTACCGGAGAAATACATCTGGATGTGCCGGAAGGCATTCATACGGTAACGGTAGCGAATAAGGGATACGGCGGCAGCAAAGAATATGAAGTTATCCGTGATGAGGTGACAGAGATTGATTTGGATGAATTAAAAGGGGAAGGACCAAAGATTGGAACGGTTACCTTTAAAATTGGCACTACGGATGAGAATGCTAATGCAGACATTACATTTAAGGTGGATGGAAAGGAAGTAGATTATAAAGAGGCAATTGAATTATCATACGGAATTCACACGATTGCAGCAGAGTCTTTTGGATATGAGACTTATGCGAAAAAGTTATTTGTGAATTCGGAAAGTGCTACAATTTCGATTGCGCTCGATAAAGAATCATCTACCGGTGTGGCAGAGGAAGCGGAGAAGAGTAACTCTGATACGAATACTCATTTGGCAGGCAGTTTGGCGGGAAGTACGTCAAAGAATGAATCTGTAAACAGTGACAGTACGGATGAATTGGTAGAGGCGTTAAAAAATGCACTTTCGGATGACTCCTCTACAGACTACTTAAGTACTCTGTCAGAACTACTGGGCAGTATTATGTAGAAATTTCAAAAAAGCCGTATTTGTCGGCAAATTTGCTTGACAAAGCATTGGAAAACAAGTATAAATATGTTTGTAGATATTTTGGGTGATAAACACAGAATATGAAAATCATTTTATTTATAAGTGATAAATCCAGAGGAGGAATTTTAACATGAACAAAGCAGAATTAGTTGCAGCTATGGCTGAAAGAGCTGAGTTAAGCAAAAAAGATGCTGAAGCAGCATTGAAAGCTTTCACAGATGTTGTTGCTGAAGAATTAAAGAAGGGCGAAAAGATCCAGTTAGTTGGTTTCGGTACATTCGAAGTTTCTGAAAGAGCTGAGAGAACAGGCAGAAATCCACAGAGTGGCGCTGAAATGGTTATTCCAGCTTCTAAAGCTCCAAAATTCAAAGCTGGTAAAGCTTTAAAAGACATGGTTAACGCATAATAAAATTTGTCTGCAAATTTAAATATACGTTAGACAAGCGGATTCAGATATCTGAATCCGTTTTTTTGATTCATAGGAAAGAAATTAATCGCAGAGCGATACCGCTCGGCGCGGAGAAGCTGGCTTGTGAGCTTCCTTCTTGCATGGAAAGGAGAATGACGATATGAGATTAGATAAGTTCCTAAAGGTATCCAGAATTATTAAACGCAGAACGATAGCAAATGAAGCCTGTGATGCAGGGCGTGTAATGGTAAACGGTAAGCCGGCAAAGGCTTCTTTGAATGTAAAAGTAGGTGATATCATCGAAATTGCATTTGGAACTAAAAATGTAAAGGTGCGCGTATTAAATCTCTTGGACACTACCAAAAAAGAAGAAGCAAAAGATTTGTTTGAGTATATAGCATAATGTAAGGAACCTCCTAATATAATAGAATAACTGCGAAAGTAGTGATTCTATTATATTAGGAGGTTTTTTTGTGGAGGAAAGAAATAACAATGTGGCCAAGTCTCACAAGGTGTTACTGATAAATAGGAAAAGCGGTGCGTTTAGCGGAGTAGTGGACGTGTTGTCTTTTGATGTGGCAGAAATTTTGCTGGAAACGGAGCTGGGCATGCTTTTGATAAAAGGACATGACCTGCATGTCAACCGCCTGTCTTTAGAAAAAGGTGAAATTGATATTGAAGGACGTATTGATTCGCTGACATATTCAGAATTGAAGACTCCGGTTAAACAGGCAGAATCTATATTAGGCAGGCTGTTTAGATAATGCAGGTGAGTGAGACAATTGGAAATGAAGCAGCGTTTTTTCTGGTGTCGCTGTTATGTGGTATGGGGCTTGTTTTGGTATACGACCTTTTTCGGATATTTAGAAGGTTAATTCCGCATGGAAATATCTGGATAGGAATGGAGGACGTTTGCTATTGGATTTTTTGCACGGCAGCAGTGTTTTTACTGCTTTATCAGAAAAATGACGGAATGATGCGGGCGTTTTGTTTTCTTGGAATTGCGCTTGGCGGTGTAATCTATGCTTTTCTTTTTAGCCGGTTTGTGGTAAAAATAAGTGTGAAGATTCTTGGAACGATTTTGAAGTTCTTCGGAAAAATTTTGAAGTTCATTGGAAAACCGTTTGTAAAACCGGGAAAGAAAATCCTTGCATTTCTGGTGAAACAGTTGAAAAAGTTGTACAAAGCGATTAAAATAGGTTTATGTAAACTTTGATAGGGATAGAAAGGTATGGTCCGTTAATGGCGAAGAAAAGAAAGAGTGCGCGACGTGATGATAATAGAGTAGGTAAGGTTTGCATTGGCGTTATTATAATTATATTTGTGGCGGTAATGTCGGCTCAGATTAGCAAAGTATATCAGAAGGATCAGGAAAAGATTGCACAGGAACAAGAGTTAAGGGAACAACTTCAATATGAGCTGGATAGGCAGGAAGAGTTGAAGGAGTATCAGGAATACATAAATTCTAAAGAGTATGTAGAAGAACAGGCACAGAGTAAATTGAGTCTGCTCTACGAGAATCAGATTATTTTCCGGGAGAAGAAAGATTAAAGTAAGCGTAGGGATGATTATAAAGTAGAAGGGCTTCGTGGTAACACGAAGCTCTTTTTTGCTATAATTTGACGAACGATTCTTAAAAACGCTCCCTTGCTTTGACAAACATTTTAAATCACCTTTTATATAATCTGTGCTACAACGAATGCCCAAACTATGAATAACTCGCTAAACGGGCATGGAAAGAGGTAAGAGGAGATGAAGAAAAATCGTGTAAAACAAATGATAATGAGTCTGATGAGCGGACTGATGTGCAGTATACATATTATGGAGTGTTATCCGCTGGTGCCGGCTTACTTTGCAGCACTTTATATGGCAGGAGTAAAAGTAGGATGGAGTTTGATTGCGATTTACGTGGGGATGATGATTTTTATGCCGTTTACAACAATGGTAAAATATGCTGTGATTTTAATGGTCACAATCGGAATTGTGAAACTGGTAGAGTGGGCCACGGATAGTTGCCCGGCATATCTGGTTGGGATGCTTACGGCTCTTGCTACGATGATTGTATCTTTTTGCGGAAATCTTTTTGAATGGCGGAATCAGCCATTGTGGCAGGCAGTACTTTTAGAGGGGATGTTTGTCCTGGGGGCAGTTGTGTTGCTTCATCGCATGGTTTATATGATTTTAGAGTGGCAATGGAAGCCGAAAGAAGAAACTGTGGCAGAAATAGTGCCGAAGCGGGATGAACGCTTGCGGGGTTATGCAGAATCTTTTGAAGGGCTGTCGAAGGTGTTTCTTCATATGAGCCGGCAAAAGGAAGGATATTCGCAGGAAGAGTATAGTAGAATGCAGAATGAATTGACCGGAAAGCTTTGTTTAAGCTGCGATGCATGTGCTGTTTGCTGGGAGCAGGCCAATACACCGATTTATGATGCATTACCGCGCTTGATTCATGAAATAATAGAAAGAGGACGTGCAACGCAGGAGCAACAGGAGCAGCTGGCGAAATACTGTAAGCGGAGTAAGGATATGGTGGCGGAGGCAGTGCGGGTATTTGAGCGTGTGACACTTAATCGTGCGTGGTATAATCGTCTGCTTGAAAATCGGCAGACGATTGCAGAACAGTTAGATGCAATGGCATATATTATGCAGGACTGTGCAAGAGAAGAAATCATTTTGGATAGTAAAGAAAAGGGAAAACTTTCGGAAATCCGGTACCATGCTCAGACAGGGGGATTTTTAATTGAACAGTTACATTTATATGAGGCTGTGAACGGTCACTATAAAGTAACAGTCCGGATGCAAAGTAAAAATGGCTGTATCTCGGTAAAAAACTTTATAACGATTATTAACCGTGTTCTGGGAAGACGTATGCGAGTAGTGGGTGAGGCAAAAAATTTTGTATCAAAAGAACCGACGGAATTCACGTTTTTAGAAGATACAAAATTTCGCAGTGTACAAGGGATTGAACGCCGGAAAAAAGATGGAGCGTATGTGTCAGGAGATAATTTTTCAATTCTGGAATTGGAGAATGGGAATTTTTTAATGGGGCTTTCCGATGGTATGGGCTCCGGGAGCACAGCATGTAAGGAGAGTGAACTGGTACTGGACTTGGTGGAGCGCTTTTTGGAAGCGGGATTTTCTATGGAGACTGCGATTCGTATGATGAATTCAGCCATGGTGTTAAAAGGGGAGGCAGACCTTTTTTCAACGGTGGATTTGTGTAATGTAGATTTGTATAATGGAAAAGCGTCTTTTTTTAAAATAGGTGCAGCAGCCAGCTTTTTAAAACGTGATGGAGAAGTGAGTTACTTTGCTTCCCATTCTTTGCCGGTGGGCGTGGGAAATAATCCGGAAATCGAACGTGCAGAAATGAACCTGAAAAATGGTGATTTTCTTGTAATGGTTACGGATGGTGTGTTAGAATATCTACATGTACCGAAGCCGGAGGAGACTATGCAGGAGATTATTGAAAGCATCGATTGCAGACATCCGGGGGTGTTGGTCAAAAAGATTATGGAACGGGTTCTGTTATTCACAGGAGGAAAAGTGCAGGATGATATGACTATCCTTGCAACTTGCGTTTGGGAGAAATAATGTTTCGTAAAGTTTTACAATATTGTAAAAAAGAAAAACTAATAGAGAATGGTGATTTCGTGCTGGCAGGAGTATCCGGCGGAGCAGATTCGGTGTGTATGTTAAAACAGCTTGTCGCCTTACAGAAAGAGATTGGATTTTTTCTGGAGGTGGTGCATGTGGAGCACGGCATACGAGGGATAGAAAGTGAGAATGATGCGGCATTTGTAGTGCGTTTATGCGAAGAAATGGATATTCCGCTACAACTGTTTTTTGTGGATGCAGTGGCTTATGCGAAGGAGCAAAAGATTGGATTAGAAGAAGCTGCACGGGTATTGCGGTACGATTGCTATGCACAGGCGGCAGAGAAGACAGCGGGCTCGCGGGTGAAAGTGGCGTTGGCTCATCATGCAGATGACAATGCAGAGACGATTTTATTTCAGATGGTGAGAGGAAGCGGCTTTGATGGTATGAGTGGCATGTCTCCGAAACGGGAATTGATGCCGGGAGTGTATGTTGTACGACCATTGCTTACGGTAACACGGGCTGAAATCGAAGAATACCTGCAAAAAGAAGGGCAGACATATTGCGTGGATAGTACCAATGCGGATATGAGTTATAGCAGGAATAAAATCCGCGGTCAGATTCTTCCGATGCTTGAAGAAGTGAATGCCAAGGCAGTAGCGCATATGAATCAGAGTGCAATGCTTCTTAGAGAACTGGGAGACTATTTGAACGGGCAGGTGGAGATAATAGCTGAAATAGCATTGCTGGAGCAGGAAACGGGTCTTCTTGTTTTGGGAGACGAACTAAAGCACTTGCCGGAGATTCTGAAGAAGGAAGTGCTGCATATGGCCGTTAGCAAAGCTGCAGGAAGTGGAAAAGATATTGGTATGGACCATATAGAGAGTTTGTCAGGTTTGCTGGAACTTCAGGTGGGTAGAGTTGTTTCGCTTCCGTATCGCTTGCGTGGAAGACGTGTTTATGAAGGAATTCTTTTGGAGAGAATAGAAATAGTGCAAGACGTCATACCGGAAGAAAGATTTTGTCTGAAACTGGATGGACGTGAGCTGGGAGAAAAGTTACAGCATGAGACTGTGTGTGTGAATGTCCCGGGTGGTGTAATGAATTTTTCGTTAGAAGAATGTACCGGAGAAAATGCAGAAATTTCCAAAAACACATATACGAAATGCTTTGATTATGATAAAATAAAAGATAGTTTTCAAATTCGAACCAGACAGGCTGGGGACTATTTGATTGTAGACAGTGCCGGTCACAGGAAAAGGTTAAAAGAGTATTTTATCAACGAAAAAATACCGTCAGATAAACGTGATGAGATACTGTTATTGACCCGGGCGGATAAAGTTTTGTGGGTAATCGGTGGTCGCATCAGTGCAGATGCGAAAGTAGACGGGAATACCAAGCGAATTTTAAAAGTACAGATTTCAGGAGGAAACTATCATGAAGGTTAAAGCAATTCACGAGTATTTATCAGAAGAAAAAATTGCAACACGTATTGCAGAGATGGGCGCAGAGATTAGCAAAGTATATGGCGATGAACCGGTGTGCTTGATTTGTATTTTAAAAGGTTCTGTATTTTTTACAGTAGAATTGGCTAAGAAAATTACTTCGCCGGTAGAGTTGGAATTTATGTGTGTATCAAGTTATGGTTCGGGAACAACGTCCAGCGGTGTTGTTAAGATTAGCAAGGATTTAGATGTGAGCATTGAAGGTAAGCACGTATTGCTGGTGGAGGATATCATTGACTCCGGCCGTACATTGTCTTATTTGCTTGAGAATTTGAAAACAAGAAATCCAAAGAGCCTGCGTCTGTGTACGTTATTAGATAAACCGGAACGCCGTGTGGTAGAAGTAGACGTGGATTATGTCGGATTTACAATTCCGGATGAATTCGTGGTTGGATACGGATTGGATTATGATCAGAAATACCGCAATTTACCATATATCGGATATGTGGAAATTGAGGAATAAAAGGAGATTAGAGTTTTGAATACAAAAAAAGGAAACAGTTATCGTGGATTTGGCTTTTATCTGATGATAATACTGGTGTTTGTGGTAGTGTGGTATTTTATGGATGGAAGAACATCTACGAATGCATATACCCGTCAACAGTTTACGGAAGATATGAATGCCGGAAAAATAGCAGCATACCACATTGTACAGAATCGTGAGGTGCCAACGGGTTATGTGATAGTAACATTTAACGACCAGACGCAGAATCGCTTGATTGTGTCGGATGTTAATGAGATTGCGGAATTCATGCGGGAGAATGGTGTTACGAATTACACACAGTCGGATATTCCGGAAGAGAGTTGGATTATGACAGTGCTGCCGTATTTGTTGATTTTTGGATGTATGTTCATTTTCTTTATGATGATGACAAGTCAACAGGCAGGTGGTTCCGGTGCGAATAGTAAGATGATGAATTTTGGTAAGAGCCGTGCCAGAATGATAAGACCGGACGATAAACGTGTGCTGTTTGAAAATGTTGCAGGATTGAAAGAAGAAAAAGAAGAGCTGGAAGAAATTGTCGATTTCTTAAAGGCTCCGCAGAAATATACTTCTTTGGGTGCGCGTATTCCAAAGGGTATCTTATTGGTGGGACCGCCGGGAACCGGTAAGACTTTACTGGCAAAAGCAATCGCAGGCGAAGCAGGTGTTCCGTTCTTTAGTATTTCAGGTTCTGATTTTGTG
>CAYMTX010000048.1:0-14928 GCA_964393475.1 uncultured Roseburia sp.
AATACAAACATACCATCTTTGTAATGATCCCAGTGTCCGGAAATCTTATAAAGGTCAGATTTTGCCATAAGTGGTGTTCTTGTACGCACATAACCCCACTCATTCTCCTCGATGTCTTCAATCCATCTCTGGAGCTTCATAATCATCTTTGTACCCTTTGGAGTGAAAAGCGGAAGTCCCTGACCAATAACATCAACTGTTGTGAACAATTCCATTTCACGTCCTAAACGATTATGGTCACGGCGTTTTGCATCCTCCATACGCTCTAAATGAGCTGCCAAATCTTCTTTTTTATTGTAAGCTGTTCCATAAATTCTCTGTAAACGAGCCTTATCTGAATCTCCTCTCCAATAAGCCATGGATGAGGAAGTCAGCTTGAATGCCTTTACTCCTTTTGTATTCATTAAGTGCGGTCCAGCACAAAGGTCTGTAAAATCACCCTGACTATAGAAAGAAATTTCAGAACCTTCCGGTAAATCTTCGATTAACTCAACCTTGAATGGTTCGCCTTTTTCCTGCATGAACTTGATTGCTTCTTCTCTCGGAAGAGTGAAACGTTCAATCTTATTGCCTGCTTTAATAATTTTCTTCATCTCTGCTTCGATGTTATCCAAATCTTCTCTTGAAAATGGTGCATCTACATCAAAGTCATAATAAAAACCGTCATCAATCGCCGGTCCGATTGTAATCTTTGCAGCTGGGAATAAATTCTTCACTGCTTCCGCTAAAACGTGAGATGCTGTGTGACGTAACACTCTTAAACCTTCTGCATCATTTACGGTTATAATATTTAAGTTACAGTCAGAATCTACAACTGTTCTTAAATCTACGATTTCACCATTTACTTCGCCTGCTGCCGCCATTCTTGCAAGACCTTCACTGATATCAAGTGCGATATCAAAAACAGATTTTGCTTCTCTGTACTCTTTTACAGAGCCGTCTTTTAATGTAATTTTCATTTTTCTCTTCCTTTCTATTCTCCACTATGAATTGTCTTTTCCCTGAGACAAAAAAATCCCAGACACCGCATACTGCAATGTCTGGGACGATATACACTGTTACCGTGGTTCCACCCGGATTCATCTTTTCCAGCCGGTGTGAATCTGACTTAAGCAAATCACTCTTTCGAAAAAGACCTTATATGATGATAACGGAATCACCGGACCTGATTAGGGTCACTCAGAGGTAGTTTTCAATTGCTTCCCGAAAAGATGCTCACAGCACACAAACATATTCACATTTGCGGCATCTCTCTCTGATACTTTCCACAATTTACTCGTCTCGTCAACGTGTTATCTT
The DNA here is from genome assembly GCA_964393475.1 of uncultured Roseburia sp. Taxonomy (GTDB): domain Bacteria; phylum Bacillota; class Clostridia; order Lachnospirales; family Lachnospiraceae; genus Roseburia. The sequence goes on from CAYMTX010000048.1 coordinate 1,300, forward strand.
TTAATTGTATGTCTTATAATCACTATCTTCCACAACAGTGTTTGTATTTCTTACCACTTCCGCATGGACATGGCTCATTACGTCCGACTTTCTTACCAACAACCACTGTGCCGGACTTCTTCTGCTCTAAATACAAAGCTTTTCTTGTCTCTTCATCAAAGATATCATTCCACATTGGTAATTCATATAACCAGTCAGCCTTTGCTGCTACCATGTTCTTGTATAATTCTTTCTTATCAAATGCAAGACTAACCTTGGTATCTTCTTCCATTGTATCAATTGGATTTGGAGCAACCAAACTATCGTTGATACCATCCAGGAAACCTGTCATCTCTAAAATGTCAAGGTTATACTTGTCTGCTAATTCTTTTACAGTACCTTCTACTGCTTCATCCGGATTAGATAAAAGTTGTTCATAAACGCCTTTCTCTAAAAGGAAATATCTCTGCCAGAATCTCTGGAGTTCTCCCTGATCCATATTTTCATTATAAGCTATTTTCTGCCATTGTTCTAATAAAGCCATATTTCATCCCTCGATTTCATATCAGTTTTTCAATAGTTACGTCATAGACCATATAATTATAGCAAAAGTTCTCCTTTTACGCAATCTTTTTTACTTGACCATTATAAAAAAATCCGCTACCATTGTTTTATTATCAATATTTTTAGTTTTATGCACTACTAAAAGAAACGGAGATATATTAAAATGAAAAAAATAAGACAAATTCTTGCTATTATTGGCATTATCGTTTTAATTGGTATGTATGCTGCCACCATCATTTGTGCCTTATCTGCAAATGAAAACTTCATGAGCATGCTTATGGCATCACTTTATGCTTCTGCTGTTATTCCTGTATTAATATGGGCATTTACTTTTATCTATAAGCTTGTAAAAAAAGATACGGAAGCTTAACAACTCCCGAACTATCTACCATTCATAGATATGTTCTTCACCCCAAGTTTTTCCAGTTCTACCATGGCATCGTCTAATTCTTTGAATACGATGCCATGTATTCCTACTGCCTTTGCACCTTCCACATTCGCCGGAAGGTCATCCAAAAATACACTTTCTTCCGCTTTCAGTTCATACTTATCTAATAAAGCCTCAAAAATCTCTGCATCCGGCTTCACCATTTTTACCTGATAGGAAAAGATAGCACCATCCACATCCTCCACAAAATCCAGAGCCTTTTCTTTCGTCTGCTGATACCCCCAGCTTCCATAGTTCGACAGAATATACACCCGGTAACCGGCTTCTTTCATAGAACGAATCCATTCTTTTGTATAAGGAAACTGCCAAATCGCCTCATCTATTCTATTCCAGAAATCCATAATTTCCCGTTCATACTCCGGTGCTTTACCGATTGCAAGTGTAAGAAATTCTTCATCACTCATCACACCTCTATCCGTTTCATTCCAAAGCCCTGATTCAAACAAATGCTTCATCAGTTCCGAAATCGTCTCATCAGAAAATCCCAATTTCTTCATCAAATCTCGCGGCTGCCATGCAACCAACACTCTACCTACATCTGAAATGATATTTTTTATCAAAAAATCTCCTTCTTTCCCTATTAATTTCTTGCATTTTTCATAGTTGTATTTTACTCTCTCTTGTCTTATAATGCAATATTGCAAAATTATCTATAATTAATAAAGAAACAAATACTTAAGGAGGAATTTTCATGACAAAGAACATGACAGAAGGTAATCCCCTAAAAATTATTCTCTTATTTTCTATCCCGGTTTTATTAGGGAATATATTTCAGCAAGTTTATAGTATGGTAGATACTATCATTGTTGGACGTTATCTTGGTGAAGAAGCTCTTGCCGCTGTAGGTTCCACCGGCTGTATTATTTTTCTGGTTTTGGGCTTTGCCAATGGTATTGCGCAAGGCTTCGGCGTTATGGTTTCGCATGCTTATGGCGCAAAAGACTACAAATTATTGAAACATTATGTTGCCCTTTCTTTAATATTGACAGTTATCATTTCCGTCATCCTGACTGTCGTTACTGTTCTTAGTTCCAGACAGTTGCTCTTATGGATGAACACCCCTGACAATATCCTTGAAATGGCAAATGACTATATACAGGTTATCTATGCCGGTATTATCCTGACTATGGCATATAATGTTGCCGCCGGTATTCTTCGCGGAATCGGTGACAGTAAAACACCGCTTTACTTTTTGATATTGTCCTCTTTTTTAAATATCTTTTTAGATATCTTTTTAATTGTTACAATCCCATTAGGTACTGCCGGTGCAGCATATGCTACCATTATTTCTCAGGGAATTTCCGCAGTCCTTTGTTTTATTTATATGTTCCATAAATTTGATATATTAAAAATCAAACAGGAAGATATTTTTGTAGATAGAATTGGTGTCATCAATCTACTCTCTGTAGGCGTTCCTATGGCACTTAACTATTCCGTTACTGCTATCGGAATCATGGTTTTCCAGAGTGCTGTGAATGTCTTTGGTTCCAGCGTTGTAGCAGCATTTACTGCTGCTTCTAAAGTTTCCAATATTGCGACTCAGACCATGCCAACACTCGGAACTGCCATGGCAACCTACTGCGGACAGAACCTCGGTGCCGGAAAACATAAGCGTATTTTCGAAGGTATGAGATATGCCTTTTTCCTTTGTGCAGGTGCAGCTATTTTAGCCGCAGCTATTTGCACTTTAGGCGGTCCGTATATTGTAAGCTGGTTTATTAGCAATCCGACAGAAGAAATTTATACTTATGCAATGCAATATTTACATATTATCAGTATCTATATGCTTCCGCTTGCCTGGATTTATACTTACAGAAATGCTTTACAAGGTTTAAACCGTGGCTTTGTTCCGATGATTAGCGGCGGTGTCGAATTAATTTGCCGTTATGTTGTCATCCTTCTTTTTGCAGAAACATTTGGTTACAAAGGTATTTGCTATGCCGACCCTATTACCTGGATTGTTACCAGCCTTTTATTAATCGTTACTTATTTCTTATGGCAACGCAAAACGCAGCAAAAATTGCAAATGGAAGCAAACATATCCTAAAAAAAGGTAAAATAAGTCCTGACATCAGTTATCAATTTACTTTTAATAACGAAATGTCAGGACTTTTTATTTTACCTTCCAAACAATCCCGAAAACGAACCGGAAATAGAATTTGAAAATTCACTGATGCTCTCTCCTGCTTCTTTTAACACCGCAGCCGCATCATTGATATTCTTCAACGTCTCTGACAATTCTGCCGCATCCAAATCTTTTACAATTTCGTTCAATCCTTCCATATCAAGCTGCTCCATCTTCTCGTTCAAAAGCTCAATATCAAGCTCCTCCAGTTTCTCCATAACAGGTTGTATTTCCCTGACCGCCGTAAGTGCAGGCTCCACCTTATTCATGATACAAACACCGGATATAAGTACCGCCAGCAAAAGCACACCAGCAAACAGGGTGCAGTATTTGGTAATTTTCAGTTCTTTCCGTAATGACTTTAACATTTCTTCTGTCTCATTCATAATCTCTGTCCTTTCTGATATACTTCCTATTTTCAGCACATAACTGCTCAGTTTCATTTTCAAATTCATATTCAAAATCCCGCCGAATAATTACATTATATCAAAAAAACAGGAAAATGAACACTTTTTATATCAGATACAAGATGCCTTCAAGCAGCACCTGTTATATACAAAGTTGTACCTTACATTTTCTTATATCTGTGATATAATCAAAATATATGGTAATTTTATGGAAATCAGGAGGAATTTATTATGTACCAGTTTACAAATGACTGCCGTATTGGTATTCCGGAAATTGATAACGAACATGCGCATTTATTTAATTTACTCAACAATGCTGATGCCGCATTACATGCAGAGGATGCAGATGTCGAAGCCATTACCGGACGTTTATTGAATGCACTTTATGATTATGCAATGGAGCATTTTGCCCACGAAGAAGCTTATATGCGAAGCATTGATGACCCTGAATTAAATCGTCAGATGGCTGAACACGAAGCCTTCCGTGAAAAAGTAAATTCTTTTATGAATGCCGGTGAACTTACCATCGAAACCGCGCAGGATTTACTCGTATTCTTAGCGAAATGGCTCTATCGTCACATTTTAGGAAGTGACATTTTAATCGGTCAATTTAAAAAAGCAGAACAATCAACCGAAGCCTATGTATTCTCTGATGACTATTTGACAGGAATTAAATTAGTAGACGATGAACACCGTCAGCTTTTTGCTTTGGTAAACGAAGTTCACGCTTTGCTTCATGATGAATTTATCTTTGACAAATACGATGAAATCATGCGTATTCTGACAGAATTGAAAAACTATACTGAAATGCATTTCCATGATGAAGAAACTTATATGGAAAAAATCAATTATCCTGACTTAGACGCACAACGCCGCGCCCACAATGCTTTCATCGAGAAATTAGTAGATATTAATTTTGAAGAATTAGAAAGTCTGGATAATAACCAACAGGAATATTTACAGGATATCCTTGATTTTCTTGCGAAATGGCTCGTAAATCATATATTAAAAATGGATAAACTGATTGGCAAATAGAGACTCATATTTTATAAAAACGTATATTAAAAGGGGCTGTTTTCACAGCCCCTTTCATCTACATTTTCTTCTCAAAAATCCAATGCTTCAAAATCTCTTTCCATCTGTAATTTCTTTATCCAAGCAAACATTATATTTATGAAAAGTACACCAGTTCTTCTTCCTGTGTCGCCGGCTTTTCTGCCGGTTCTACTGAAACAGGGTATAATACAGGTCCTTTTCCTTTGTATTCTTTTGCAAATTCTACATGAACCTCTGCTGTAATCTTAATCCATGACTTATGCGGAATCTCATTTTCTTTCGCATATTTCGTCTTGAACCCGATAAATGTAATATCTTCTACACAACAAGTCATTGCAAAACGCCCCGGAACCATCAGTCCTTTCTTGAGGTTGTCCGGATTATAGACAAGTGCAAGGAAAGAAACCGTCTTTCCCTCATATTTCTTCGGATTCTCCAGACAATCCATATACCAGATAGCATAATCTGCATCACTGATTTCCAGATGGTCTGCCGAAATATCAAATGGCAACTCCTCTTCTCTCTCATCCAGCGTTCCGTCTTCACGCTCATATACAAGCTGTGCTTTTCTATTCAACGCTTTGACATTCCGACGGAATTTACCTTTGTCCGTATTATCATCACACCGATTAAATATAACAACATCTGCCGCAAACAACTGCTCCATAATCATAGAGCGCATATTGCCTAAATACATCTCAAAAGTAGTCGCATCAACAGTTGCCAATGACTGCACAATTGTCCAGTATTTCGGAAGCGGAGTTTCTAAAATCGTATCCATTCCCCATGTACCGTTATATTCTACAAACACCTGCTCCGGCTGGTATTTCTCTTGTAATTCCTTTAACGCTTCTGTTGTGAAATCTTCTTCGTTCTCAATCATTACCAGGCTGATAAAATTCTTCTTTAATGCTTCCTGATTGTACTCCACATCGCCATCTTCACAACATATAATCAGTGTTCGCCCCTCTTCGGCGAATCCCTGATTATATAATGTATCTTCTATCAAAGTAGTCTTCCCGCTATCCATAAAGCCGGAAACTAAATAAACCGGTATTTCCTGCATAAATTCCTGCCTTTCTTTCAAGTACTACTCTATTACCGTCCGCATGCAACCAAACATTCTGACAATAACAGCCACTATACTAATTCAAATAATTCTTCCAATCTGTGCTCATCGATACCTACACCAATAACACAAAGTCTTCCGGTATAGTCCGGTGCTCCCTCACGTAATTCGTATTCACCTGAAACCATATCGAAATAAATCCATAAACCGTTTACATCTTCGACCATACCCTTTGCACGAAGAATTTCACCATATTCTTCTGTCTCCGTGAAAATCTTTAAGATAGATTCAATCTTCTCTTTTGTGTATTTATGCGGAGTTTCTTTTCCCCAACTTGTAAATACCTCGTCTGCATGATGGTGATGATGCTCATGATCATGACAACCGCAAGTACAGTTCTCATCATGGTCGTGATGCTCATGGTCGTGATGCTCATGGTCGTGATGCTCATGATGGTCATGGTCATCATGGTCGTGATGATGGTCATGGTCGTGATGATGCTCGTGATCGTGACAACCGCAAGTACAATTTTCATCATGGTCATAATGCTCGTGGTGGTCGTGCTCATGGTGGTCATGGTCATCATGGTCGTGATGATGTTCATGATGATGTGCATGTGCTTCTGCCAGCATCTTCGCTTCCAAAGAATCCTGTCCCTCGATAACTTTTAAAATCTGCTCTCCTTTGATTTCCTCCCAAGGAGTCGTAATAATCGCAGCCTTCGGATTCAGTTCCTGAATCTGCTTCACACAAACTTCCAACTGTTCCGGTGTTGCTTTCTGGCTTCTGCTCAATACCACTGTAGTAGCATGTTCAATCTGGTTATTGAAGAATTCACCAAATGCTTTCATCTGTTTTGTAGCTTTTAATGCATTTACAACCGTAATCAGACCATTCAATTTCACATCTTCTTCTTTTTCGATATCAATTACAGACTTCATAACATCTGATAACTTACCGACACCGGACGGCTCAATTAAAATTCTGTCCGGATGGAATTTATCGATGACTTCATGAAGGTTTTTTCCAAAATCTCCTACTAAAGAACAGCAGATACAACCGGAATTCATCTCGCTAATCTCAATACCGGAATTTTTTAAAAATCCACCATCAATGCCAACTTCACCAAATTCATTCTCAATTAATACAATTTTCTCACCCTTAAATACTTCATCCAGCATTTTTTTAATAAATGTAGTTTTACCGGCACCTAAAAAACCGGAAATAATATCAATCTTTGTCATAATTTTATTCCCTCACCTTCTGCTGTCTATACAGCATTTCATTCATTCTTATTGTGCTTATACAGCAGCACATCCAGAACATTATTATTTTACTCGCTTTTACATAAATTTGCAAATGTTCTTATTTGTGAAACTGCATCATATACAGATGTTCATAAATTCCCTTCTTTGCCAACAATTCCTCATGCGTTCCTTCTTCCGCAATTCCATCTTCGGAAAGCACCAGAATCTTTTCCGCATTTTTAATTGTAGAAAGACGATGTGCAATGACAAATGTGGTACGATTTGCTGCAAGCTTCTCCAAAGAATCCTGTACAACCTTTTCACTTTCGTTATCCAATGCTGACGTTGCCTCATCAAAAATCAGTATTGGTGGATTTTTCAAAAATACTCTGGCAATAGATAAACGTTGTTTCTGTCCTCCTGAAAGCTTAATTCCACGCTGTCCGATATCTGTATTGTAACCATCCGGGAAAGACATGATAAACTCATGTGCATTGGCATTTTTTGCTGCTTCAATTACTTCCGCCTCTGTTGCATCCGGTTTTCCGTAACGTATATTTTCCATAATCGTACCGGCAAACAGATATACATCCTGCTGCACAATGCCAATCTGATTTCGCAAGCTCTTTAATTTCACATCACGAATATCTCTTCCGTCAATACAGATTGTTCCGCCTGTTACATCATAAAACCGTGGAATCAGAGAGCAAAGCGTACTCTTTCCCGCCCCCGAAGAACCAACCAACGCCATATAGGCACCCGCCGGCACTTGTAGGTTAATATGATTCAACACTTTTTCTGTATTCTCTTCATACTGGAAACTCACATCTTCAAATGTAATATTCCCCTTTACATTTGTTAATTCAACCGCATCTATTTTATCACAAATATCCGGTTCAATGTTCATGATTTCCATAAAACGTTCAAATCCGCTGTAACCATTCTGAAACTGTTCTGTAAAATCAATCAATGTACGAACCGGATCCGTAAATACGCTGATATACAGTAAAAAAGTCAATAAATCACTGACATCCAAGCTTCCTTTTGCAATCAAAATGGTTCCGACTATAATCACATTTACCTGAATCAGTGTCGTAAACGAACCCAAACCTGCATGAAAACTTCCCATATAGAAATAACTGTTCTTCTTTGCCGCTAAAAATCCATCATTTCCCACTTTGAATTTCTTATTTTCAATTTCTTCATTTGCAAACGATTTTACCACACGGATACCCGATAAGTTATCCTCAATCTGTGCATTAATCTCTGCGATTTTCGCACGATTCTGACGAAAAGCAGCCCGCATTCTCTTATTCAAGAAAAACGCGTAAACAAACATAAACGGCAACACCGCAAATGCTGCCAGTGCCAACACCGGATTGATACTAAGCAGAATGCAGAGCGCACCGATAATTTTTACGATTGATAAAATCAAATTCTCCGGCCCATGGTGAAGCAATTCGGTAATATCAAATAAATCCGTTGTAATACGGCTCATTAATTGTCCAACCTTCTGATTGTCATAAAACGAAAACGATAATTTTTGAAAATGATCAAAAATCTCTGCTCGCATCTCATACTCAATCTTCGTTCCCATCACGTGACCCTGATTCGAAATATAAAACTTGCTGTAACAGTCCACTGCAACCAGTACAAACAATGCAATTGCAATATACACAATCTGCCTTAAAATCACAGCAGTATCCCTATAAATCAACTGTGAAGTTACATAACGGATAACAAGCGGTATCGTAAGTGCAATCGCCGCTGATAACGTAGCGAAAAACATGTCCGTCAAAAATACACGCATATGTTTTTTGTAATAAGATAACATTTTCTTTAAATTCTGACTCATTTTTAACCATCCTATTCTAATCCTAAAGGAATTCCATTGTTTCAAACGAACAAGTTCTTTCCTATTGCTCAAGAAAAACTGCCGGTTTGTCATATCCAAACCAGCAGTATCTGTATATACAACATAAAATTAAATTGTATCTGCCATTCTATTCAGCCCCAGAAGTCACATTTGCTATTACTTGCCGCATAACTGTAACCATTTGCACTGTACCGGGTGCTGTAGCTTTCTATATTTGCTGCCGCATTCTCACCTATACGCCCTACAATGAACGCAGCTTTCACACTAACCGTTCCATTTTCGCCCAATACTTTTTTTACAGTATCTGCATCTGCACATTCAAACTTCTCCGCATCAAATCCGAGTGTTCCGTTTTTATTCACAGTAATTCCGATTGTCTCTAAACTCTCTGCATTTTCTTTCACAGCTTCATCTAACATTTCCCTGTAAAAATTATTTAATTGAGAGTCATTCTTTTTTAACGTATTCACCAGACTATTATATTGCTCTACAAAATCTCCGACCGTCTTTTTGCTAAACTTGTCTTCTTTTCCCTCTTCCAAAAATGACATCAAAGACTTTGCAAGCACATCCGCAGATTCTTCTAACTTTTCATAATTTGCACGTTCTGTTTTACTTACCTGCGTTGTATTCAGTGAATTAAGTAACGCACTCTGCGTGTTCATTGTCGAATTGCCATTGACATAATTCAACAGTGAATTACCACCTAATGTAATTCCTGCTTTCTGTGCTGACGCATTCATCATCTGTGTTGTAATTCTCATGCCCTTCCTCTTTTCCGAAGCATTTTCACGACAGGAAAATTTCTGCCACCTGCTCTCTGCATTATATATCGGCAAATCAACAAAAAACTTAAGCTTTCCCTCTTACATTGGTCCTTTATCCCACAACATTGTCTTCCATACCTTATAACGACATCTCAAAGGATTTATAACACCATAAGATTTCCCATCAAATAAACGGAACCCTTTATTTTTCTTTGACAATGCTTTCCATTCTGCCAGACCGGTACCATTCGGATTGCCGGTTCTCACAAAATTTGCCACATAATCCTGCATCTCTGCCGCCAGTTTTTTATCTACCTCCTCAAATGGCCGCCATGACTGTTCCATACAGCCAAACATATACCATAAATCACAGGCATGAAATGCCTTAAAACGATTGCCCGGCGGTGTCCGGTCAAACATATATGCATAAACCGGCTGCTTTTTCTTTTTTGCATTGGCAATGCCCCAGCTTAATCCTATTTCATATAATATTACAGAAAGGAAGTCCTGTGACGTTACTCCGAGCATAACAGGTACATCCAGTTCTTTTCCCGCTTGAAATACCTTCTGTGGAACATCTGTAATAATTTCACCATCAATCGAAGGCTGTATCGCCTGAAACCCTTTACTCTCGCGGCTGACCGCATACCATGCTTTCCAAAGGCGTTGTGCGTCCACGGTTTTTGCTTCTTCCTCTGTCGTTACACCTGCGCGTCTGCGAATCTCGTCCCAGAACGGTTTGGCTTGTTCTCTCGTCCATGGTCCTGCAAATTTCGGCACCATGCCACCACCGGACATTAAAATAACGCCCTGAATCACACCTTTTAATTTATCGCAATACATTAAGTCTGTAATGCTCATTGCACCTGCCGACTGCCCCATAAGGGTTATTTTAGCAGGGTCTCCACCAAAGTTTTCAATATTCTCATGTACCCATTTTATAGCTGCAATCTGATCGTGTAGTCCGAAATTTCTGCCGTCATACAAAGAAAATACATTCAGGCGATATCCAATAGAAACAAAAATAATTTCTCTCTTTGCATACTCTGTGCACAATCCATACGGCAATTCTCCTACTGTCCCCGTCTCGTGCCCTCCACCATGAATAAAAATCAGAACCGGTTTATTTTTTACGTCCGGCGGCGCTATAATATTTAATGTCATAAAATCTTCTGCATAGGAAAACTTTCTGTTACTGCGGAATTCATCATAATAAAATGTATCTGCCGCCTTGCTCTCATCCATAAACGTACTATACTGATAACAATCCACTTCCCCTACGGTCGCATCAAATATGCCTTCCCATGTATATGACTTTGGCAATTCAAAACGTTCTGTTTTAGCATATGGAATTCCTCTGTATATGCACACGCTATTTTCCTGATACCCTTTTATTCTGCCGCATTTTGCATCTACGATATGTTCTATCATAGCCAACCTCTTTTCTAAACTATCCTTCGAAACGCCTCTTATTCAGGCTATACTTATTCATATTTGCCTTCCAGGTACTTATTTGCCTTCCAGCATCTCTTTTTCATATGCTGCTTGTTTTTCTTCATGAACTCTTGAAAGTTTCGTTTTGATTTCCTGCCATTTTTCTCCATAAAGCGGATACCACTTCTGGATACAGATGGCACATACAAATAACAAAACAACCGGAACTATCAACCATGAGAACAATATACCGAATTTAGCCAATGCTGTCTGCTCTGCAATAGCAATATCTGCATTATAACCAAACCATACCAACATAATAGGGAATACTGTATTTGCGATACTAATAGCCGGCTTACAAATAAAACTGTTTACACCGGCGTACATTCCTTCTCTTCTCAAACCGGAAACATGCTCATCATAATCAATCACATCGCCGTTCATCAACGGAATCATATACATACCACCTGCAAATCCCACGCCTGCGCAGTAGAATCCAAATACTCCTGCAAAAAGAAATTGACCCAAAAGTAATAAGATAAGCATACCACCACCAAAAACAATACACATAAATACAATGCTTTTCTTAATTCCCCAATTTACCACTGACTTGGTAAATAAAAGCATACCGGAAACAATTCCTACAAACATCGCCAGATAGCACCACAAGAAATTAATAGAAAAAGCTTCAAAATAATAACTCAGCCCAAGCATTAACGCTGTCTGAATATATGTAATTGAAAATGAAATAATCTCAAATACTAAAAAGCTTTTATTTTTAAAACAAATTTTTACAGATTTTAAAAACGGATACTGTTCTTCTTCCTTTGCATAACCATTTTCTTTGTAGAAAAAAGTACTAAAAAATACTACAATACCTGCCACAAGACCTATTGCAGTCATCAATAACTGATAGGTCTGCAACGATTTGTTCAAAATTTTCTCCAGTTCTGCCAGCAAAACCAATGGTACTGCCAAAGAAATCAGACTAAATATAACTTTTACAACTAAAATTTTACTACGCGCTTCATTCGTCACCGCCATTTCAAACGGCATAACATAAAGCGAAGTTGCAATCGCTGTATACAATGTATCAAAAATAAACAGTGATATCAGCATCTGCGCAAACATCTGCATATCAGAACCATTGCCAAACCATAATACCCAACTCAAAATAAATATAGCTGCAATTCCAAGCGCACCATAACGAATATATGGAATTCTTCTTCCCAATTTAGACTTTGTCTTATCAGAAATGTAGCCAAACAAAGGGTCATTTACTGCATTCCATAATGCAAATAACATCCAACATGCACCACTTAAAGCCGGTGACATCTTAAAATAATTTACGAAAAAGAATGTCAATCCCCCGCCCGTCATAATGTTTGATAGTGTCGCAATCATACAATCTGCTCCACCCAGCCACATGCAACTTGATAATTTTACTTTTTCCCGATTCATCTTCCTTCTCCTTTTCTATTTTATAATAAAATCTTATATTGATTCCATATTACAAAATCATCTCACGCACTATGGTTTTTGAATTCCCGTAAGAATGATTTGCACCACCTGATGTAACCCCTCCTGGTACGTTATCTGATTTCGTTCTAAAAAATCCCCTTTACACAACATCTGCATTCCGTTCTGCAACAAATTCTTTATCAATTCCACGTTTTGCTTCCGGTAAATCCCCTCTTCCATACCTTGAATAAGCAGTTTTTCTGTCACACTCCAATCCAACTCATAACATTGTAACAAATACTGATAAACAGACGGATAATATTTTTCCAATTCCGGAATTCTTCGAAAACTGATAACTTTCTCAAATTTTGTCTCTATCGTAAGTACCTGTTGTAATTTCTCTTCTGTCGACAAAACAGGATTTTGATAAATCATACTCATCGTCTCCTGCACTTCATTTGTCAGTAAATCTACTAAAGCGATTAACAACACTTCCTTGGATTCAAAATAACGATAAAAGGTTCGCTTGCTCATATCCAACGATTTAACCATATCATCAATTGAAAATTTACAACCGTACTTCGCTAAATATTGCATAGATGCTTCCATAATCGTTTCTCGAATATTTGTCCTTCGCATATATACCCCCTTTTGGAATATTTTAGCACTCATTTTTCTCAAAGTAAACTTTTTACATGAAAATAGTTTACTTCACTTACAAAATCGTGATTTTGCACAAAAAAAGAAGCCACCGATTCTCGGTAGCTCCTTTAAGTGCATTAATTAATTATATTTTCTTTTTCTTGCTGCTTCAGATTTCTTTTTACGTCTTACGCTTGGTTTCTCGTAATGTTCTCTCTTACGAATTTCCTGCTGGATACCTGCTTTTGCGCAGTTTCTCTTGAAACGACGTAAAGCGCTATCTAAAGTCTCGTTCTCTTTTACAATTACACTAGACATTATCTCACACCTAACCTCCCTCCAGTTGCTTATTGTGCATATCAACTGTAAGGTAATTCTTTGCACTAGATTACATTATAGCATAAATTTTCTATACGTCAACTATTTTTTTAATTTTTATGCTAATTTTTATGCCAGCATGCCTTCTAATGCTGCTTTTGCCTCTGCAATCGCATCCGGAATACCTGCCGGATTCTTACCGCCTGCCTGTGCCATGTTCGGACGACCGCCGCCGC
>CAYMTX010000049.1:0-14851 GCA_964393475.1 uncultured Roseburia sp.
AGCCATATTGTAGCATCATCTTCGATTTATGGTGGAACATTCAATTTAATTTCGGTGACAATGGCGAAAATGGGTATTGAAGTTACTTTTGTTTCACCGGATTGCACTGAGGAAGAACTGAATGCGGCATTCAAAGAAAATACAAGAGCGGTATTTGGAGAGACAATTGCGAATCCGGCATTGACAGTATTGGATATAGAAAAATTTGCAAAAGCAGCCCATTTACACGGAGTACCGCTGATTGTAGACAATACGTTTCCGACACCGGTGAATTGCCGTCCGATTGAATGGGGTGCAGATATTGTGACACATTCCACGACTAAATATATGGACGGACATGGTGCTGCAATTGGTGGTGCAATCATAGATTCCGGCAATTTTGACTGGATGGCACATGCAGATAAGTTTCCGGGACTTTGTCAGCCGGATGATTCTTATCATGGAATTACTTATGCGGAGCGTTTTGGTAAGGAAGGGGCATTTATTACAAAATGTACAGCACAGTTAATGCGTGACTTTGGCTGTACCCAGTCACCGCAAAGTGCGTTTATCTTAAACCTCGGACTGGAATCTCTTCACGTGAGGATGCCGCGTCATGTTGAGAATGGACTTGCAGTAGCTGAATTTTTACAGCAGCATCCGAAGGTTTCTTATGTGAATTATCCTGGATTAAAAGGGAATAAATATTATGAAATTGCGCAGAAATATATGCCAAACGGCGGCTGTGGAGTTGTTTCCTTTGAGTTGAAGGGTGGCAGAGCTGCAGCAGAAGTATTTATGAAGCATTTGAAGTTGGCTGCAATTGAAACGCACGTAGCAGATGCAAGAACCTGTTGTCTGAATCCGGCGACTTCAACTCACCGACAGATGACAGAGGAACAGTTAATCGCCGCAGGTGTACCGAGTGGTCTGGTGCGGATGTCCTGCGGTCTGGAGGATAAAGAAGATTTGATTGCAGATTTGGCACAGGCATTGGATGCGATTTTATAAGAAAATATCATAGCAAGTGTAACAAAGTGGTGGCAGATAAGCTGGTTGTAACAGCTTATCCGTCACCACTTTGTTGTTCTGCAATAGGAAATTGCATCCGATTGCAGAAAAGTACTGCGGTTACCAGTATTTTTCCACAAGTGAAAATGCTTCTTCAGTGCTTAACGAAAATTTATTTGCAGAAATAGGTGGGATGAAATCCTTCTATCTGCACTTGTTTCATCAGTTCTTTATATTCCGTCGGTTCAAATTGATTATCCATACACACGACTTCATAATCTACACCATAATAGGTCAAAAATAATCCGGTTTCCCTATAACTATTACGTAGATAAAAGTCTTTGCGCTTTTCACGCTGTATAGTTAGCGGCTGTCTTATCAAGCATCTCAAAATCGACAACTTGTTTTTTGCCGGGATATGAAGTTTTCAGTGTTTCGATTGCATGACTTCCGTATCCTTTGAAACGGCAGTCGGAATCAATTGCCAGAAAGAAAAGATAAGCAAGATTATGATAGGTTTGAACTACCATAAAACCGATGAATAAATCATTGTCGGTTAATGCCCAAAAGTCAAAGTGTTCTGCTTGCGCCATCTGTACCAGCTTTTCCGGAGCCGGAGATTCTTCACTTCTTCCTAAAAACATGGTTGTACCTATAAATAAATTAAGTAAAATAGATTAAATTGTGTGACGTTTAGATTATAGCACAAGCGGAAAGAAAAACAAAACCTGTATAAACGGACAAAAATGAGCGAAAATACCTTGTATAAACGGACAAAAAGATACAAAGGCTATCTTGCTCCGGTTATCGGCGATTTCGCAAGAAACTCTTATCAAGGGTGAGACAATTGTTTTTTGCAGAAAGAGGAACAAATGGAAGATTTTATCTATAAACCGAATTTAAGTGTGTTAATGTAAATTATTATAAATACAATGTTTTTTGAGATGTGTTCGTTTGTACAGTAGGTAGTATACATGTTATTTATTACTACTCTTTATGTATTAAAAATAATTTTACCATATTTTCAGCTAAGGTACATATTACGTTTTTTCCGAAAGTGTCATGTTCTCCAAGATATCCATTCCAATAATCGCTACTGACAATTGGCATTTGGCTGAATGTAAAATATTTGTTAATGCGGTCGATAGAAGGTGTGGCACCTGCACGCCAACAAGTTGCAATTGCAGCGGCGGGTTTTCCTTTGAACATTTGTCCGTAGTTGGCAGTGGCATAGAAAACCCGGTCTAATAATGAACATAATGCTCCGTTAGGACCGGCAAAGTAGACGGGTGTACCAATAATAACGGCATCGGCTTTCAGCATTGCTTCTATCAAATCATTGCACATATCATCTTTGAAAATACATCTGTGTGTCTGCCTGCAGTTTCCACAATCTATGCAACCTCTCACTGGCTTGCTTCCCAAATGAAACCATTTGGTTTCCATTCCATGAGATAAGAAAATTTTTTCCGCTATTTTTAATGCTGTTGCAGTATTTCCGTTTGAGTGAGGGCTACCATTTACTAGTAATACAGTTTTCATTTTAAGCTCCATTCTGCGATAAAAGTTTTGGGTTATAGTTAAATTGTGGGAGTTTGGCAATTTATTTATTTCAATGTGTAAAAGTAAATTTAACTTTTAAGTGCTATAAGGTCAATGAAAAGTAGAATATAAATTTTTAAATTCGATAGGAGTATATCCGGTATATTTCTTGAATGTAGTGTAAAAATGTTGAATATTTGTGTATCCGTTTTTTGCGGCGATTTCTTTAATGCTGAGTTTTTCGTATAAAAGCATACGCTGCGCTTCTCCCATTCTGCGATTGATAATATATTGATTTATCGTGTACCCGGTCTCTTGTTTGAATTTTCTGGTAAGATAGCAAGGACTAAAAAAGAATTTTTTTGACAAGTCCTCGAGAGAATGGGGTTTATAATAATATGTATTCAGATACGCGATAACATCATTGATTACAGGAGAATCTTGTGTAACGGTGAGGTCTGAAACGGAAGGAATAAGGTGTTTTGCGCATGAAAGAACTGCTTTAAGCATATCCTGCAAAGTAGTCTGATATCCAATTGGTTTATTTTGACATATAAAAAGAATATATAGGAAAAGTTGTTTCAAAAGAGGAAAACATTCATTTGTTTTAATGACAGGGCAGACTTTGTCCGGGATAAAATAATTAGCAGAAAAACCTTGTAAATGTAATCCGGTAATGCTGAGACAAATTTGCTCTAGTGGAAGATTTCTATCAGTTTCTTCAGCGTGTAAAACATTTGGATTTTTTATGACCAAGTCTCCGGCAGTTATGACAAAGGAAAGACCATCACAATACAACAAGCCTTTGCCATTTAATACGAGTGATAATTCCAGCACATCAGGGTGTGAATGAAGAGAAAAAGACCAGTCTGGCTGAGTTTGTGTTTGAATATGTGTGATGTCAGTTAATTGGATTTCAGAATTTGCCCAATAATAGTCAGGTGTTGAACAACCAATATTTCGTGTTTTCAAAAGTATTACCCCTTTTATATGGTGTTTGTAAATCTGTGTAATAATGTAGCTATTTAGTATCTTTATAATTACGTAATAATTATCTCATAAATACAAAAAAATGACAATTTTTATGAATGAAATGACAAGATTTTATAATAGAAAAGTTAAAAGAAAGAAAATAAGGTTGATTTTATTGAACTTTTGTTGAATAGCAAACGCAAGAAAATACAATTGATAAATAAGGGAACGAAATTGTTAAAAACGTAACAATGCGATATGATTTTTATGTCAGATGAGTGACGAGCATTGGAGATAAGTAGAAGAAAGGGGAAAAAAGAATATGTTTGATGCAGTATTTAGCCCGATTACTGTTAGGGGGAAAACAATAAAAAATCGTCTGGTGGTAGCACCTATGGTGACGGATTTTTGTAATGAGGATGGAACAGCAACAGAACGATATATTGCTTATCACGAAGAAAAAGCAAAAGGCGGTTGGGGACTGATTATTACAGAAGATTATAATGTCAGCCCGGAAGGACACGGATTTAAGGCGACAGCAGGTCTTTGGAATGACGAACAGATAGAAAGTCATAAGGAGCTTCCGAAGAGAGTACATAAGTATGGAACGATTATTTTAGCACAGATTTATCATTGCGGTAGACAGACAAACAGTGGGGCAATTCTGGGACGAGAGGCTCGTTCATCAACTGCTATTATGTGTCCGTTTAGTGATATAATGCCAAAACCATTTACAACGGAAGAGGTAAAAGAAATGGTGAACAGATACGGAGATACGGCACTGCGGGCAAAAAAGTGCGGATTTGACGGTGTAGAAATTCATGCGGCACACGGATATCTGATTACGCAGTTCTTTTCTACGTATTCAAATAAAAGAATTGACGAGTATGGAGGAAATTTTTGGAACAGAACTCGTTTTGCACGTGAAATCGTAGCAGATATTAGAGAAAAGTGTGGAAATGATTTTATTATTGATATGCGTTTGTCAGCAGATGAGTTTGTAGAAGGTGGCTTAAAACTGGAGGATACAAAGGCAATTGCGCGCATGATGGAAGAATGCGGAGTAGATATGCTGCATATTTCTATTGGAAATTATCTCGCGGTAAATCATAATATTGCAAGCTGTCACCATGAAGGCGGACATGGATGGTTTACTGATTGGGCAAAAGCTGTAAAGGATGTAGTAAATATTCCGGTTATTACAATTTCTCGAATTAATGACCCCTTTCTTGCAGACAGTATACTGGCAGGTGGAAAGGCAGATTTTGTTGCGATGGGAAGACAATCTCTTGCAGACCCTGGAATGCCAAACAAAGCAAAGGAGGGAAGGTTTGAAGATATTCGGCGTTGCATCGGATGTAATGATGGTTGTATTGGTATTTTATTTACAGATAATCCGATTAAATGTGTATTGAATCCGGAACTTGGAAACGAGTACAAAGGGGAAATTGAGCAGGCAGAAGTAAAGAAAAAGGTTGTGGTTGCAGGTGCCGGACCAGCTGGTTTGTATGCAGCAATTGTAGCGGCAAGGCGTGGTCATCAGGTTACGGTATATGAAAAAGAAGAACATGCAGGCGGACAGTTCTTCTATGCGGCAATTCCACCTTGCAAGGGAGAAATTACAGATTTTATCGTCTGGCAGCTTGCGCAGTGTAAAAAGCTTGGGGTAGAAATAAAATATAAGACAGAGGCAACGGTTGAATTATTAAAAGAATTAGAAGTAGATGAAGTAATACTTGCTACGGGTGGTGTTCCTAAGACACTGCATATACCAGGATTGAAGGAATACGGTATTTCAGCACTGGATGTTCTTGGAGGTAAAACAATTGTTGGAAATCGTTGTGTCGTTGTTGGTGGTGGTCAAGTTGGGGCCGAGACGGCAATGTTTTTGGCGCAGATGCTTCGTGATGTATCAATAGTTGAAATTCGTGATGGTATTGCAATGGATGCATATGTTTCTATTAACTGGGAGTTAAATGAACATTTAGATAAACGTGGTGTGAAAAAATATACTGGAGTAAGTCTGACAGATGTAAGAGAAGATGCAGTAGTGGTCATGGATAAAGACAAGAATGAAACAATTATTCCGGCAGACAGTATTATTATTGCAGTAGGAACAGACAGTTATAATCCGTTGGAAAAGGGGCTGAGGGAAGCTGGTGTGAATGTCCATGTTGTCGGTGATGCTGTACAGCCAAGAAAAGTTTTGGAAGCATGTGAAGAAGGATACAACATCGGAAGAAATTTATAAGTAGTAAGAAAAGAAAGAAGGAAATGAATTATGGCACGCACATTTATTGCACCAAGTAAATATATTCAGGGACCGGGAGAACTTGCTAATATAGGTAACTATGTTGCTTTGTATGGGAAAAAGGCAATGGTTCTTATCAGTGAAGGCGGAAAAAAACGATTTGGAGAAATAGTAAGCAATAGTTTTCAAAAATGTGGAGTAGAATTTCAACTTATTATTTTTAAAGGAGAATGTTCTCAAAAAGAAATTGAACGTGTTGTAGTAGAAATTAAAGAAACAAATTGTGATTGTGTAGTAGGTATAGGTGGTGGTAAAATTTTTGATACGGCAAAGGCAGCTGCATATTATACAAGTTTACCGGTTATTATTTGTCCTACGATTGCGGCATCGGATGCGCCTTGTAGTGCACTTTCTGTTATTTATACAGAGGAAGGTACCGTTGAGTCATACTTGTTTTTAAAACAAAACCCGAATCTGGTATTGATGGATTCAGAAATTATTGCAAAATCACCAGTGAGACTTACGGTTTCGGGAATGGGAGATGCATTGGCTACTTATTTTGAAGCACGTGCAAGTTATAAACATGACGGACCAAATTTTGCGAATGGAAAAGCACTTCATACAGGTATGGCGATTCCTAAACTCTGCTATGAGATGTTAATCAGTGATGGGTATAAAGCAAAGGTTGCCTTAGAAGCTGGTGCTCTGACAGATTCAGTAGAAACGATTATAGAAGCAAATACACTTCTTTCAGGTCTAGGCTTTGAAAGTGGTGGAGTAGCTGCCGCACACGCGGTACATAATGGTTTTTCGCGATTAGAAGAGTGTCACCATATGTATCACGGTGAAAAAGTAGCGCTTGGTGTAATTACACAGTTAGTATTAGAAAATGCTCCATTGAAAGAGTTGAAGGAAGTTCTTGAATTTTGTGTATCTGTTGGTTTACCGGTTACGCTTGCGCAGCTTGGTATTGTAGAACCGACAAAGGAAAAAATTATGATGGTTGCGGAAACAGCTTGCGCAGAGACGGATACGGCGAGAAATATGCCGTTTGAGATTCAGCCTGAAATGGTAGCAAGTGCAATTTACGCTGCGGATGCATTTGGAAAGATTGCATTGAAAAAATATTTAAAATAAACAGACAATGATAAAATAATTTGAACAAGATAATTAGTAAAAAGGGAACGATATGGATTAACGGATACATATTGTTCCCTTTTTGAAATTTTAATGTATAAACGGTCAATGAATATTATTCTTGACATGTGTATTATTTGTATTATAATAAATAGTACAAATAATACATGTAATGTTTTTAGGAAAAAAAAGAACCATTCATATTCCATAGGAATACAACACCGCTATTTGTGCCGCAGACGTCACAAAGTAGCATTATCGCAGAGCTGAATCGGAAATTCAGCGATGTGAATCGTTGATTCACATGCGATTACCTTCGATGCAAAGCGTCTGCGAAATGGAGGTTTACATGATAATTAAAATCAACGATATGTCGGAGATTCCGATTTACCAGCAGATTCGCAATCAGATTATTGCGGGGATTTCCGAAGGAAAATTAGAACCCGGTGAGCAGCTTCCGACGGTGCGCGGGCTGGCTATGGAAATCGGTATCAATTCGATGACAGTCAGTAAAGCGTATCAGTTGTTGAAGCAGGAAGGATATGTATATTCTGACCGGCGTAATGGGGTGTGCATCCGCAGAGATTTTGAACAGAAAAAGCAACTGACGAAAGAAAGCACAGAGGCCTTAAAATGTATTATTGCAGAAGCCAGAGTCGGTGGCATGACAAAAGAAGATTTTTTGGAAATCTGCACAAAGATGTTTGAAAGTGCCGCCGGAGCAAGCGCAGAGAGTGAATGATAGTTATAGAATTTCAGGAGAGGAGAAGGAAATATGTCAGTGAATATTATGATGTTGGTTGTGATGTGTCCGATGATGTTAATTGTATGTTTTGTAATGTATACAAGCACGAAACCGAAGAGTGGCATGGCATTCGGCTGTACCGTGTCAGCAGAGCGCATGAAAGACGAGACATTAAAGGAGATTGAACGGCAGTGGAAACGGGAGATGAAACGGAACATTGCTATTACGGCACTGTTTCCGGTACTTGCTTTTTTCGTACCATATAGCTCCATTCAGATAACAATATGGACGTTGTGGTGCTTTGTACTTATTGCCCTGATGGAAGTGCCGTTTATCAAAGCCAATGCAAAAGTAAAAGAAGTAAAACGCAGTATGGGCTGGTATGACAAAGAAAATCCGGAAAACTATGTAGAGCTGAAAGCAGCGGGCGAGGTGAGGCGAGTGAAAAACGGAACATTTCTTGTACCGCTTGGTGTATCAGTGCTTGCCGTAGCAGTAGTTTACGGACTTTCTTTTTGGGAGAACGGTCCGGTCAAAAAAGCAGACTATGTAAGAGAGTTTGGTATTGTAATTATTCTGTTTGCGTTCTTAAATGTGGTAATGTGGCTTACAGCACGGTGGATGGATGGACAGAAAACGGAAGTTATCAGCCGCCGGAGTGATGTCAATGTCAATTATGCAAGAGCGAAAAAGAATATATGGAAGGATTACTGGTTGTCGTCTTCCTGGTTGTCGACTGCTTTTGTATGGCTCTGCGCGGTATCGCTTATTTTTGACGTGCGGTTTGATTTGGCGGTGCTGGCAGGCGGTGTTGTGTATTCACTTGCATTAATTGGCCTGCTTTTTCCGGTTCTAAAGAAGATAAAAGAAGTAGAGGCGGCATA
This sequence comes from uncultured Roseburia sp., assembly GCA_964393475.1. GTDB lineage: Bacteria > Bacillota > Clostridia > Lachnospirales > Lachnospiraceae > Roseburia. The sequence goes on from CAYMTX010000049.1 coordinate 8,522, forward strand.
TGAAAACGAGCGTGACATTGTGATTGACGGAGATGATGACCGTTATTGGATATGGGGAACGTTCTATTATAATCCGTCTGATAAGCATACGATGGTAAGTTTACGGAATGGACTCGGAACGACTGTGAATATGGCAACAAAAGCAGGAAAAGTCTGGTGGACAGTAACAGTGCTTGCACTTTTAGCTGTTCCGGTATTGTGCGGCTGGTTGATTTTTGAAGAATTTACGCCGATTTCGCTGTCGATAAAAGAAGATGAAGTTTATGCAGAACATTTAAAGGTGGAATATGAACTTCAAGTAGCAGAAATTGCAAATTTGGAACTTTTGGAAGCACTTCCGAAAATGACAAAATCAGTTGGAAGTGCTATGGATAATGTTGCAAAAGGAACGTTCCGTATCAAAGAAACCGGAGAAAAATGTATTCTGTTTTTAAACCCGCAGAACGAAAAGTTCCTGCGATTTGAAGTGGATGGACAGTGTTACTATATGAGTGGTCTGACAGATGAGGAAACTTTGGCGGTGTATGAGTATGCAAATCGGTCGCAGGCAGATTAACCGATGGCATAGGAAGGGCTTCCGAATTGAAAAAAACGGAAGCAGAGAGGAAAAGTACAGGAATGAAATTATATTTAGCACCCTTAGAGGGCATTACAACCTACGTTTACCGCCGTGCTTATGAGCAGCACTTCGGCGGGATAGACCGGTATTTTACGCCATTTATCGTGAATAAAAAACTGGGGCAGCGTGAAATAGAAGGTCTTTTGCCGGAGAATAATCCGGGGGAGGTACTGATACCACAGATTATGTCAAACCGGGCAGAGGATTTTATACAGGTCACAAAGGAGATTGCGTCTTATGGATATGATGTGGTGAATCTGAACTTAGGGTGCCCGTCAGGAACAGTTGTTTCTAAGAAAAGAGGTGCAGGATTTCTTGCACAACCGGATGAATTGGACGCTTTTCTTTCAGAAATCTATGACAAATGTCCTATAAAGATTTCCGTTAAGACTCGAATCGGACTGGAAGAGGAAAATGAGTGGGAAAATTTATTGTCGATTTATGAGAAGTATCCGATGGAGGAGTTGATTATTCATCCGCGGCTCCGCACGGACTATTACAAGGCGCCGGTTCGCATCGATGCGTTTGCAAAAGCAGTACAGCAGATAAAAGTGCCGGTCTGTTACAATGGTGAAATCAATTCGCCGGAAGACGTAAAGAGAATAGAAGAAGCGTTTCCACAGATTGACCGGATTATGATTGGCAGAGGGATTTTACGGTATCCGCATCTGGTTTCAATGATTCGGGCATCGGTGGCAGAGCAGACGCTGTCGGTAGAGCAAAGTGACAGTAAAATGGGAAATGGTATGACAGAGCAGGAGTTGAAAAACAGGCTGCGCACATTTCATGACCAGTTACTCGATGATTACTGTGCGATTATGTCCGGTGATCGCAATGCCTTGTTTAAAATGAAAGAAATCTGGTCGTATCTGGGAGCGTCTTTTGAGGATGCAGATAAATGTTTGAAGAAAATTAAAAAGGCAAATTACCTTACAGATTACAAAATTGCAGTAAATGAATTATTTTCCTTGAACCTAAGGTTTTTTTGACGTACAATGGAAATAGCGTAATAAGCTGAAAATGTATGATTAACGAAAGATTTCGGATGTACCGGAAGAAGCCACCAAAGATTAAGGAAGAAATCATGAAGAAAAGAGAGAAAGCATCTGCAAGGCAGCAGAACAGAAAGGTTGACAAGAAGTTTGGTATACATAGCATCAAAGTACAGGTAATGCTTGAGATTTTTATACTGACGATGGCAGTGTGCGGTGTATTGACGTTTGTTTCTTACAGCAGAAGTTCAGAGATACTGACTGAGACGATGCAGGAAAATCTGGATAATCAGGCAGTTGTGGACGCGGAGTCATTAGCAGGCATGTTGAATAAGCACTGTGCAGAAATGGAGACGTTGGCAAGACGCGAAGGTATTGTTTCAATGGACTGGAGTATTCAGGAACCGATTGCAGTCAGTGAAGCGGCTCGTATGGGTTATGAGAGAATCCAGATTTCGGAGAAAGACGGAACGACAAGAAAACCGGGTACAGCAGTTCCTTACAGCCTTGCTGATGCTGAAAATTTCAATGCTTCACTTGCAGGTGAGACTTATATCACGGCACCATTATACAGCGAGTCTGACGGACTTCAGATTATTGTTGTATCTACTCCGATTAAAAACGAGTACAATCAGACTGTCGGTGTCATTGGCGGTGTATTGACGGTAGATGCTATGTCAGAGCTGCTCAGGGGGATGAGAGGCAGTGAGAATGCGTTTGTTTATCTTACAGATGCACAGGGAACGGTATTACTTGGTGAATGTGCAGAGCAGGATTTGGACGGATATTTGACAGCGCAGGCTGTAATAGAAGATATTGGTCAGGAATGGGTAATGCATATCCAGTATCCAAAGGACGAATTACTGGAGGATGTTGATACGCTCAGAAATACCATGATGGAGCTTGCAGCAGTATTTGTACTTGTTGCGGCAGTAGTGGCACTCCTGCTTGCAGAGAGTATCCGTAAGCCAATAGGTGAGATTTTAAAATATGCATCTGCACTAGCAGAAGGTGATCTTACTTACCGTATCCATGTAAAACGAAAAGACGAAATAGGCTATACATGCCAGAACTTAAATACTGCATCCGGCAAGCTTGATGCGCTGATGAAAGATATTATTGACTGTGCAATGGATGTGAGTGCTTCGGGTCAGGAGCTTTGTGCGACAACAGAGGAGATCTCCAGCAGAATGACCGAAGTTAATACAGCTGCTGAGGACGTATTGGTCGGAATTGAAGAGAATCAGTACAATGTCAATAATGTTTCCGATACAATGAAACGCATGGATGCGAATATGCGTGATTTGGCAGAATATGCAAAATTACAGAGTGAGAATGCAAAACGATGTAAGGAAAAAGCACTTGCGGCACAGCAGTCAGCAAAAGATGCAATTGCAGAAAGCAGGGCACTTTGTGCAATTCAGCATGAGAAGATGGAACAGAGTATTGAGGATGCAAAGGTTGTAAATGAAATTCGTCAGATGGCAGATGTCATCGCTGAGATTTCAGACCAGACGAATCTGCTTGCGTTAAATGCTTCGATTGAAGCGGCGAGAGCAGGTGAACTCGGAAGAGGCTTTGCAGTTGTGGCGGGGGAAGTCGGCAAGCTTGCGGAAGAATCCAATAGAAGTGTTACTGCTATTCAGAATACGATTGTGAAGGTACAGCGGGCGGTTGATGAATTATCCGGCGATGGACAGGAACTTTTGAAGTTTATTGATGAAAAGATTCAGCCACAGATGGACGGTTATCTCCAAATTGGTTCTGATTATTACAACGATTCGGATGAAGTGGATAATCTGTCAGCCGAGATGCTCGGACAGGTGGAAAAGACACTTCCGGAGATTGACCAGGTGACAAGACTGTTTGAAGATGTAAGAGATACATCCGATGCATCAGTAGAACAGACAACCGCAATTCAGGGAAATATAGAAGGATGTACGAGTGCGATAAGTGATACTTCAGCGACAGCGACGAATCTCGCGGATTTGGCGATGAAGCTCACAGATGCGACAACACAGTTTAAGGTGGATTAATCGTTATATGATAAAAGTTATTTTATGGGATATAGATGGAACGCTGCTGGACTTTGAAGCAGCAGAAAAAGCGGCAATCAATCAGTGCTTTGCGTCGCACGGCATGGGCGAATGTACAGAAGAAATGCTGAAAAGATACTCCGTATTAACCGGAAGTACTGGGAAGCGTTGGAAAAAGGAGAAATGACAAAACCGGAGATTCTGGTAGGCAGATTTCGCGAATTTTTTGAAGGAGAGGGGCTTCCGACAGAAAAAGCAGAATCCTTTAATGAAGAATACCAAGTGCGGCTGGGCGATACGATAGTATTTCGTGACAACGGCTATGAACTGGTGCAGAAGTACAAAGGGCAGTTAAAGCAATGTGCAGTTACAAACGGAACAAAGGTGGCGCAGGATAGAAAGTTAAAGAATTCAAAGCTGGACAAACTGTTTGACGGAATTTTTATTTCAGACGTACTGGGGGTTGAAAAGCCAAATGTCGCTTTTTTTGACAAAGTATTCGAGGCGATTGGTACATATGATAAGTCAGAAGTGATTATTGTGGGAGATTCTCTTACAAGCGATATTCGTGGCGGTAATAATGCCGGAATTTTAACCTGTTGGTATAATCCGAAGAAAACGGAGCATACTAATGGTCAGTCAGGTACATCTGATGTGCATATTGATTTTGAAATTTCCAATTTATGGGAACTGGAAGAAATTTTAAAAATAAAATAATTCGAATGAGAAACCGACATACACGGAAAGCAATCTGGTTATGTCGGTTTTTTATGTGTTTACTGATGGATAGAGGGCTACAATATGTTTGATAAAAATTTGTCATTGTACTAAAAAGAAAACATCAGAACGATTGACATTTGGCTTTACATATCGTAACATAGCAGAGGTTAGAAAAAACAAACCACTATGTAATAGGATAAATAAGTGCTTAATGCACTAGATTTTTAGAATAAGAAAGGAAGAATTTGTATGAGAAACGAATGGCGCAGCTTCCAAGGCGGAGCATGGGTAAATGAAATCAACGTAAGAGATTTTATTCAGAAAAATTATCATCCATATGATGGAGATGATTCCTTTTTAGAAGGACCTACACAGGATACAAAAGACTTGTGGGAACAGGTATTGGAATTATCAAAGCAGGAGAGAGAAGCAGGCGGAGTGCTTGATATGGATACAAAAGTGATTTCCACTATCACATCTCATGGTCCTGGCTATTTAAATAAAGACAAAGAGAAAATTGTAGGTTTCCAGACAGATAAGCCTTTCAAACGTTCTTTACAGCCATATGGCGGTATTCGTATGGCAGTAAAAGCTTGTGAAGATAATGGTTATCATGTAGACCCGGAAGTTGTTGAATACTTCACAACACACAGAAAAACACACAATGCAGGTGTATTTGATGCATACACACCGGAGATGCGTGCATGCCGTAGCTCACATATCATTACAGGTCTTCCGGATGCGTATGGTCGTGGCCGTATCATCGGTGACTACCGTAGACCTGCACTTTATGGTGTAGACCGCTTAATCGAAGATAAGAAAGAACAGTTAAATACAACACGTACAATCATGTACTCTGATGTTATCCGCGAAAGAGAAGAATTATCTGAGCAGATTCGTGCATTAGAAATGTTAAAGAAATTAGCAGAAATCTATGGATGCGATATCAGCAAACCGGCTACTAACGTATTAGAAGCTACACAGGCTGTATATTTTGCTTATTTAGCAGCAGTTAAGGAACAGAATGGTGCGGCAATGTCACTTGGACGTACTTCTACATTCCTTGATATTTATGCAGAACGTGACCTTGCAGAAGGTACATTCACAGAGTCAGAGATTCAGGAAATCGTAGACCAGTTCGTTATGAAGTTACGTTTAATTAAGTTTGCAAGAACACCGGAATACAATGCACTTTTTGCAGGTGACCCGACATGGGTAACAGAAGCAATCGGAGGTGTAGGTGTAGACGGAAGACATATGGTTACAAAGATGTCATACCGTTACTTAAATACACTGCATAACATCGGTGCTGCTCCGGAACCAAACTTAACAGTTCTCTGGTCAGTACAGTTACCGGAAAACTTCAAGAGATTCTGTGCAGATGTTTCTATCAAGCACTCTGCTATACAGTACGAAAATGATGATTTAATGCGTGTATATCATGGAGATGATTATGGTATCGCATGTTGTGTATCATCTATGAGAATTGGTAAGGAAATGCAGTTCTTCGGAGCAAGAGCAAACCTTGCAAAATGTTTACTTTACGCTATCAATGGTGGTGTAGATGAAATTTCAGGCAAGCAGGTAGGTCCGAAATATCGTCCGATTACTTCAGAATACTTAGATTATGATGAAGTAATGAGCGCATACAAAGATATGATGAAATGGCTTGCAACAGTATATGTGAATGCACTTAATATCATTCACTATATGCATGACAAATACAGCTACGAGAAATTAGAAATGGCACTTCATGATAAGAAGGTTACCCGTTGGTTTGCAACAGGTATTGCAGGTTTCTCTGTAGTTGCTGACTCATTATCAGCAATTAAATATGCAAAAGTAAAACCAATCCGTGATGAGAATGGTGTGGCAATTGACTTTGAAGTAGAAGGAGATTTCCCGAAATATGGTAACGATGATGATCGTGTAGATGAAATTGCAAAAGAAGTACTTCATACAT
>CAYMTX010000050.1:0-14818 GCA_964393475.1 uncultured Roseburia sp.
GAGGTCTCCTCACCGATTGTAACATCATCAGAAACTGTTCCGCCAAGACCACCACCTACAGTAGCTTTATCTGTTAATGAAAGGAATCCGTGCATGTTAATTGTACCATCCGGATTTCTATCTACGCCATTAAACGTTAATGACTCAAACCACGCATCCGTTACTTTATCCCCTGCATTGTTCGCAGACGTACCTGTTGTCGCATCCCAGTAATAGTTTGTTGCTCCGTATACTTTTGTCTGATCCTGAGCACCTTTTAACTTAATCTGTTCTGCCTGGCTCTGATTCTCTGTTCTGTAAGAGATAACATTTTCTGCATAATAATCCGTATTTGCAGCTGTATTGGTATAGAATGCTACGTTGTAACTTCCGTTATTAAACGAAATAGAGTCATAAACCTTAATATCAGGACAGCTATTAGAATCAATACCTTTTGCTTTGTTCATGAAAGCCACGCTGTTCTTTAAGATATGTCCGCCGGCCATGCTGTCGCCGCCCATCTTAAATCCATTTCCGTTTCCGGCATTAACTTCTTTGCCACTCTCATCAAGAACATAACCATTCTTGTAAGCAACACAGTTTTGAATTGTTACTGTTCCGATTGAACCTGTCTGTACCTTTGCAAATAAATCCCAGCCATCATCTGCGTTGTAGTATGCAATACATCCATCAAATACGTTACCGTCACCGACTGTTAATTTTGCTGCAAAACCATCCGCATCTTCATAACCTTTATCTGCATTCAAATATGATGTACAGTTCAAAATTAAGTTATTTGCCGGCCAATCAGCACTAGTATCCGTTGACAAGTATCTGCTAATCTGAATACCGGTATTACCGTTTCTGTATGCATGAATCTGATCTAATACATTGTTGTCACCTGATACCTGAATACCCTTCTGGGCATCTGCGGATTTTGTTACGTCAAATCCCTTGAAGTACCAGTAATCACCTGCTAATACCATACCTGCACAGTGACCGCCGAAATCAAATACCGGACGTGTCTGTGCTTCCGGATCAGCTACCATATAAATCATATTTTCAGCTGTACCGTCGATACCTCTTTCTACTTTTACAGTGCTCTGCAAATTATAAGTACCTTCCATGATAACAATGGTCTGTCCCGGTTGTACATATTTCACTGCTGTATAGATATCTAATGGTTTTTCTTTTGTTCCGTTGCCGCTTACGCTTCCGTTTGGTGCTACATAAAGGGATGCACCTGCTTCTCCGTATGCTTTGTAACTTACCACATGTGTAATATCTACCGTTTCATAAGAAGATAATTTCTGGTATTCTCCCGGAACATAATCTGCATCCGGTGTAAATGTCACTTTATATGTGTTGTTACCTAATGCTAACTTCACATCCAGAGTCACTTTCTCGTTTGCTTTTACTTCCGTATTCTTTAAAAGAACTTTACCAAACGCATTTTTGATAACTAATGTACCATCTGCGTTACCAACATATACAAGCTCGTAATCTATGCCATTTGCTACTGTCGCAGATGTAATTGCATAATTAGGAGTTACTAAAGTAACCGGTCTTTCTTCTGCCGGAGCATCTTCTTCCGAAGCAATTGTTGTAAATGTAATATCCTTAAATGTTACATCTGCATTTCTTGATGCGAAGAAACCTAAACATACAGAATCTTTTTCAATCCGGCTGAGTGCCTCCGTATCATAATACTTCTGTGTTGTTGTATTACCCTCTGCATCTGTATAACTTACAAAATAGCCTGTGTTATTTTTCTGAATTGTAAATTTAAACTCAGTTGCTGCATTCTCTACTGTGCCTGTCGGCTCTGCACCACTGTAATTACCGACAATATTGTATGTACCTGTTCCGTTCGCACCACATGAAGTTTCTAAGGTCGTTGTTGTACTTGCAAATTTTTCATTAATAACTGCTGTATTATTTGCCTCAAACTCTGCAAGATTTTCTGCTGTTACACCTATCTTTTCCTGTGAAGCAATACCAAGCTTCATACTAATCTTGGAAGCAGTTGTATCATCTGTTACCGCACCCGCTGCTGTGTCATAGTAATATTCTACTTTTGAAGCAATTGCCATGTACGCATTGTTCCAGAATGCAGTTGCATCACCATGCTTACCTGCTCTGTCGGATGCCATGATACCGAAACCTTCCTGACCATTTGATAATGTCCAGTTATTTACAACTGCAGTTGCAGACAATGTAAAATTGGTTGTATCCGGGTCAATTGTAGTGTAGTAATATGCAAGACCATCCGTAGAACCCGGAACAATCTTCCCCTTGCCGCCTGTTGAATACACGCGTACACTACCATCCTCTAATACTTCATAACCATTATTTTTTGTATTAGTACTGCTACCATATGCAGCAAAATACCATTTCACTTCTTTCTCTTCACTAACAGTAATTTCCGTTGAAGCGATAACTTTTTCTTCACCTCTTACTGCCGCAACTTTGATTTTATAAGTTTCACCAATAGTCAAACCTTCGATCTTCTGAATAAGTTCTTTTGTAGTATAGCTGATTTCAGTACCTTCAACTGTCACTTCATAGTCTGTTGCTTCTTTTACTGCATTCCACTCTACTTCTACAATTCCGGCACCTGCATTAAATACACCTGTAATTGTCGGTGCCACTAATGGTAGTATAAACTCAAATGTTTTGTTTTCTGTACCGGATTTATCTTCTTCACCATCACGGATTGCTTTTACCGCAAATGTGTATGTACCTGAATCTTCCGGTGTAAAACTTAAAATATGCTCTGTTTTTTCTGCAAGAGAATTCTTTGAAGCAATTTCGTTTCCCTCTGCATCCATCATAACAACTGTAATCTTATCTGCACCATCGTAACCAATGTTTGCGTTTACCGTTACTTCGACTGTATTTGCATCTTCTGCCTTTAATGCTACGTTTGTGATTACCGGAGCTTCTACACCGGCCCACTCAGCACGTGGAGGCTTTACTGCCCCGCCCGGTGTCTCAGTTACTTCTACCTTAAAGATATAGTTGTTCTTTGGTGTAGAACCAAGATAGTATGTTCCGGCTTTTTCCAATTTAAATGTACTGATACATGTAGCATTCTTTGCCAAAGTATCTTCTGTTGTTACAACTTCTTTGCCTGATGCATCCAGAATTGTCATCTGACGATTATCGTCTCCACCTTCTACCCACCAGACTTTTACAGTTGCTGCATTGTTTGTCGTAAACTTAATAGCATTTTTCTCAGTAGAAACTGCGCCACCAAAGTTTACCCGCTGGGTTCCTGCATAGGTATCTTCAAAAGCCTTACTGCTTCCATCTACTTTCGACTTAGTACTGTAAATAAGTGTAAAGTAATCTTCTGTACCGGCTTTTTCACTGTCTCCATCTGATTTGGCACCTGCTGCAAATGCTTTTAAATCATTTGTTGTATCTAAGATAAACTCCGTAGTTTCTGAAGGCACTTCCGGTTTCTCTTCCGGTTTGTTATCTACTTTTCCATCCGGAAGGACAATACTCATATCTTTTCCTGCAAATGCATCCCAATTACCTAAAAATGCTTCTACAGAAATAGTTGTATTATCTGCCAAAACAGGAGTAGTCAGTGTAGATGCCCAGGAAGCTCTCGCAGACTGATTATCAACATCTTTTGCCATTTCGTATGTGGCGTATTCCGCACTCATTACTGACTCACCGCTTAAAGTGCTTAACCAGCCTGCCGGTTGAATTAAAGACGGGCTGCCTTCATACCAATGACTGTCCGCTGCCTCGATGATTGTATGATAAAATACCGCCTCGCCTGTGCCAGCCTGCCATGGTCTTCCAAAGTATCCTGCTTTAGACGGATATTCTGACGCTGTATCAACACCCGGTACAGTAGAAGTTACGGTACAATTGTACATCAACATTCCTCTGCCTGATTTTGTCTGAGCTGCTGTAATGTAACCAACGTCATTATTATCTTCACTTGTATTAAACACTAAATCACACTTTGCAAATACTGCTGTCATAGCACCGAAAATGTAATCTGTACCTCCGTAAACTGCACAATCATAGAATGCTGCTGTTACGTTTGTTCCACCATATAAGGTATCCTGACGACCGATAAATTTACAATTATCAAAAGATACTTCTTTGCAATTATTTGCAATGGCAAGTGCTGCCGCTCTTTCTACATACTTCTTATTCTGAACCGTTGTATCTCCGGCTTTCATCTCTGCTCTCGGAACAGCACCTTCTTTCGCGGAAGACTGTGCTACAATAACATCACTTGCTGCTTTTTCCGATACATACTGATTAAAAGAGTTCTCAAAAATAATTCCTTCTGCTTCAAAACCATTTGCTGTAATAACTACAGTTGCGTTCCAATAGCTGCCTGCGGTTGTACCGGAACCCGGATTTTCAAAAGATGCATAACCATTTTCCTTGTTTACTGCAAGAACCTCTGCATCATATTTACAATCGTTACCCATACTGTAGTAGGTATAACCGTGGCCATAATAAGATGTAATACGAACTGCATTCTCATCAATATTTACACCTTTATCTTTTGTCTCAGTGCTTGGTGTTGTACTTGCATTTTTCAATGTTACATCCGGCACGTCAACCACAAGCATTTCTTCATAGTTACCCGGCTGGATTTCGATAATTACCCGTTGTCCGTCTTCTCTTGTCATAGCACGGACTGCATCGAGCGCCTCGTTAATTGTTTGATAATCACAATCAGTTGTACCAACTGTGATGTTCGCTTTGTATTCAAGAGTTTCTGTATTCTCTTTTTCAAAACCGATTGTTTTTACAGTTGCTGCTCCATTTACTTTTAAGTTGGAGGTAAGTTTCTGTATAAACGCACCGCAATTTTCCACTTTTACGCTGTAAACGCCATCTCTTAAAACGATACCTTCTGTACCGGTAAATGTGTAGGCATATCCCTCTTCATTTAAATTTGTAAATGTAAAAGTTGCTTCTGCCAAATCTTCTGCAGTTGCACCTGTCGGGTTGATTGTAACGGCATATACCGGTTTTTGGGCGATTTCAATATCCTGTATCTTAGTCTCTGTTGCTTTGATGGTATCCGGGCCAACTAATTCATAATCATTGATACCGGAAATCTCTACTGTATATTCTACATTCGCTTCCAACTGTGTAGAATAATTTGTTCCGCTAACATGAATAACCGGAACAAACACTTCTTCTGAGACAAATTTGACAGTCATATTTTTAGCAACTGCTGCATCAATGCCCACAAAAGAACCTGTCACATCTACCAGAGTAACTGCCTGAATGGTGATATCAAATGTTTTGTCTGCTTCCTCACCTGCACCTAATGTAATGTCTTCTGCTGATGTAATCACAAAACCATTGGCATTCCTCAACGATAACTCATATGTATAAGCCTCATGTAAATCTACTGTATATGTACCATTTGAAACAGCCGCTTCCGTTTCTGCTCCTGTTGTTGTATTTTTGAAAACAACTGCATAGTCTCCCGGAACTTCTGTAAGTGCATTGACAGAACCAGACACTTTAACCAGTGGTGTATGCTGTACATAAGCTCTGAGTAAGACTAATTTTTCCTTCGTTGTATATAATTTATGAAGGCCGTCTTCTTTGCCATAGAACGTGAGTAACGTTCCTGCTTCTGATGCATCATAACTGTCGGTCTGCTGTTCTCCGCTTGGTGCTTCAAAAACGTAATCTGCTGCTGTTCCGTTAGAGCTGACTGCAAGTGTTACGATATCGCCTTCTTCCACATAAAGTTCTACATAAACAGAACTACTCGCAGATTTGTTAGAATAGATAAATCCATTGTAAGTTGTTCCTCCAAAAGATTTACTCTTCTCATCATAACGGGTTAAATTCGTATTCATAGTTCTCAAACGATGTGTTGCCGGATACCCGCCATCATTAAAACCGAATACAACATTACCATCCGCATCTTTTACCTGAAAAGTTGCAAGTTTTGCACCGTTTGTTCCGGCTTCCGTATTTACAAACCAGCTATTAATAATATCTTCCGATAATTTATTTACATATTTCGAAGTATCAAGCTGTTCTGCCGCAAGGTCATAAACATCTACTTTACCTGCTTCTGATGCCGGTACTGTCAAAACCTTTTCTGTATTTTCTGTGTTCTCGGTATTCTCCGGATTCTTCACTTCTGTTTCTTTTACGGAAATAGAATTAATATAACTTCCTGCCAGAACATTAATTTTAACACTTCCTGCATCACCTTTGTAATCATAACTGTACGAATCAATCTGGCCTGTAGAACCGGTATGTACATTAACACTCGTCTCATTTTGATTCATAAAATAGTATGAATACTCATAACATGAATTTACTGTTACCGTACAATCCTTTTCTACCGGAACTGTAATCGTACCTTCTCCTACGTAAAGATAAGTTCCGTTATGGCTCTTACCATTTGAAAAGCTCAACCCATCATAGGTATAACTTCCAAATTCTGCGTAGTCGCCACCTGTGAATCCTGCATCAGAAAAATTCCATGTTTTTTCTGTAACAGTCTGCGTCTCATCTGCATACACAACAACGTCTGACATGTTCATCAAAACCATTGCAAATGCCATGAGCGCTGCAAGCACACGTCTTGCTTTGTTCCACATTCTTTTTTGCATATATATGCCCCTCCCTTAATTTTGTAAGCATTTTGAAAGCGCTTACATTCTGTTTAAAAAACAATTGCTGTCACCCACTCCGAGTGCCAGCAACTAAATTATATTGGAAACTACTAGTCCCATTTCTTCTTGCTATAATCTTAACAGATAAAATTGACGAAAGGAATCACACGAAGGTACTATTTTTATCGTAAAACATTACTTTGAATGTAAAATTTTAACCTTCTTTTTTGTGCACTTTGACAGTCATGCAGATTTTTAGTTGAAACTGCTTTCATGATTTAAATAAACAAGGTCTTTCCTATTGCAAAAAAACCGGACACATAGTTATCAATTTATTTAGATAACTATGTGTCCGGGATTTAAAATATTACACCCAAAACTGTTTTATACTACTGACGCTCCAAGTTACCAAATTTGGTGTACTGTGGTAACCACGCCAATTTCACAGTACCAATAGGACCGTTTCTCTGTTTTGCAATAATAATCTCTGATATACCTTTTTCCTCAGAATCATGATTATAGTAATCGTCACGATAAATGAACATAACTACGTCGGCATCCTGCTCGATTGCTCCCGATTCTCGCAAATCGGAAAGCATCGGTCTGTGATCCGGACGTTGCTCTACTGCACGCGACAACTGTGACAATGCGATTACCGGAACAGACAATTCTCTCGCCAGCCCTTTCAACGAACGGGAAATATCGGAAATCTCCTGCTGACGGGACTCCGAACCTTTTCCGGAACCTGACATCAACTGTAAATAGTCAATGATAATTAGTTTCAAATCGTGCTCTAACTTATATTTACGGCATTTACTTCTCATCTCAGAAATAGAAATACCTGGTGTATCGTCAATAATCAACTTTGAATTACCAATGATTCCTGCACCCTCTATTAGTTTTTCCCAATCGGAATCAGAAAGATTACCGGTTCTAAGCAACTGCGCATCTACATGCGACTCCAATGAGAACATACGGTTTACTAACTGCTCCTTCGACATTTCTAATGAGAAAATGGCAGTACAAAAATCTTCCCGAAACGCCACATGCTGTGCAATGTTCAATACAAACGCCGTTTTACCCATAGAAGGACGGGCCGCAATCAAAATCAAATCAGACGGTTGTAAACCGGCAGTACGATAATCCAAATCAATAAAACCCGTCGGAATACCTGTGACATTTCCGTCGCTCTTTGCCGAATTTTCAATTTTCTCCAGAGCGTTCATAACCACCTGACGAATCGGCACATAATCACTGCTGCCACCGCGTGACTGAATTAAATCAAACACTTTTTTCTCGGTAATATCCATGACAGTTTCTACTGATTCCTGACCCGAATAACACTCGTTCTCTATCTCCTGGTTCAACTTAATTAATTTACGGCGAACTGCATGGTCTTTTACAATCTTTGCATAGTATTTCACATTTGCCGACGTTGGAACTGCGGTAATTAAATCCCGTACATAATCCAAACCGGAAATTTCCGCCGGAGCATTTTTCTCTTTTAACTTATTCTGTAATGTAACCAAATCAACCGGAAGTCCACTATTATAGAGTTCTACCATGGTATCAAACAATATTCCATATTGCTGATGATAGAAATCTTCGCTAATGAGCATTTCATTAGCGGTCATAATAGCATCCTTATCCATAATCATGGAACCAATCACAGACTGCTCTGCTTCTAAGCTGTGTGGCATAATCCGCTTAATGAGCGTTTCTTCCATGATACTCCTCCTTAACTTTTGCTATGTTTACCCATACTAGGCTTCAATCACATGAACGGTAAACTTTCCTGTTACCTTTGGATGAAGTTTAATTGGAACCTCTGTCATTCCAAAGGAACGGATTGGCTCTGCAAGCTGCATTTTCTTCTTATCCAATTCCAATCCAAGCTGTGCCTTTGCTTCTGCCGCAATTTCTTTGGTAGAAACGGAACCAAACGTTCTTCCGCCTTCTCCACCTTTCATTTTTACAACAACTTTCTTATCTTCTAATTCTTTGGCCAATGCAAGTGCCGCTTCATAATTTTCCTGTGCAACCTTATCTGCGTGCTGGTTTTGCAGTTTCAAATCATTCATATTCTTTGCATTCGCTTCTATAGCCAACTTCTTAGGAAAAAGTGCATTTCTCGCGTAGCCGTCATTTACATTTACAATCTCGCCTTTCTTTCCTAATGTTTTTACGTCTTCCAATAAAATAACTTTCATTATATCTCTATATCTCCTTCACTTATCATTGTATCTAAGATTTCTTGAATAATGTTCTTCGCCTGCGTAAACGTACATTCGGCAAGCTGGCATCCGGCCGCATTTAAATGACCGCCGCCGCCCATTCTCTCCATAATAACCTGCACATTAATCTCATCAATGGAACGTGCACTTATATAAATTTTGTTATTGTATTCCGTAATAACAAATGATGCCTTGACACCCGAAATATTTAACAGCTCATTTGCTGCCTGCGCTCCTACAATCGTCGGACTTTCCAAATCATCTGCCGGACAAATGGAAATCGCAAAAATATTACGATATATCTCTGCATGTCGAACGACTTCCGCCCTTGCTTTATATGCATCCATATCTTCGCGAAGCATCTTACGGACACGCGTCATTTCTGCACCCGCTCGTCTTAAATAGGCTGCCGCTTCAAAAGTACGCACACCCGTTTTCGTATTGAAATTATTCGTATCAATCAGCATTCCCGCATAAATACAGTCTGCTTCCTGCGGTTCCAACTGTATATTCTGTGTAAAATACTGCAATACTTCTGCAACCATCTCGCAGGCGCTGGAAGCATACGGCTCAATATATGATAATACCGGATTCTCAATAACTTCACTGCTTTGTCTGTGATGGTCAAGTACACAGACCGTATTACTTCTTTTCAGTAATTCCGGACACTCTGTATAACTCGGCCGGTTCACATCCACCACCATAACAAGCGTATTTTTATTTGTAATCAGCAGTGCCTCTTCACTATTAATAAACAAATCTTCCGGATATCCTTTTTCCGGTGTAAAACATTCTACAATCGGGCGCAATGGTGCTGTCACTTCATTCAATACAATCTGTGCTTTTTTCCCAAGTTCTCTTGCTGCACAATAGACACCAATTGCTGCTCCAAGTGAATCAACATCACTCAGGCTATGTCCCATGATTACCACATGCTCACGGCTTTCAATAATTTCCCGCAACGCATGTGCCTTTACCCGCGCTTTTACTCTCGTATTACGCTCAACCTGTTGTGTCTTGCCTCCATAATAAAAGACTTCTTCACCCTCTTTCAACACAACCTGGTCGCCGCCACGTCCGAGTGCAAGGTCAATCGACATACGGGCATACTCATAATTCTGATTATATCCCACACCTTCTGCTCCAAGACCGATACTTAATGTAACCGCCATCTCGTTGCCGACTTTTACTGTTTTAACATCTTCAATAAGACTGAACTTATCCGCTTTTAACTGTTCCAAATATTTATATCGGAACACCACAAAATATTTATCTTTTTCTGTCTTACGTACAAGGGCATCGATTTCTGAAAAATATTTATTCACCTTCCGGTCAATCAATGCTGATAACAACGACCGTTTTACATCCTCGATACTGTCTAATGCCTCTTCATAATTGTCGATATACACCAGACCTGCCACTAATCTTTGCTCTTTATTCTCGCGTATATAACGATTAATCTCTGTCTCATCGAACAGATACACTGCTGTCAGATACTCTACATTATCCGTCGCCTCTAAAATTCCGCTTCCTTCTGTCATCTCTTCAAAATAAAGACGACGCATAGAAATGCGATAACTTTTCTCCTCCAGCACCATATTCATAGAATCTACCGGCGTACTCTTCTGGATAATCTCCTTCGTCAAGCTCGGAAAAATAGCTGAAATCGACTTGTGATAATCCTTATCAATCTCTGTCACTTTTAAAAACCGGTCATTGCACCACAAAAGTTTGGCATTATAATCCACCAACGCATACGGAACCTCAAATTCCGATAAAAGTTTCTTCTGAACGGTGCCGTATTGTGTCGCAAAGTTCACTAATTCCTGTACCAGCTTCGGTCTGTATTTTCGATAAAAAACCAGCAATACGATTTCATAGAATACTATAAAGCCGGAAAACATTGCTCCCACGCCGATATCCTTGATATAAATCGCACCATTAAACATAACCAACAATACCGTCAGCATTAGCGGCATATACATGTATTTTCTAAGTTTTCCCTTGATTTTAATTGAAGACTTCATCGTGCCTACCTCCAATACTGTCTCTTATCAATTTGTAACGAATAACTCTCTTAGGGTATATATATGAGATTATACCATTTTCACGGCATAAGGGAAAGCCTAATTTTTCTCTTCGTTTTCGTTGACGCAATCCATATTTCAGGGTTAATATAAAATATAGAGTAGTTTTTACAGAAAGGACGTATTTTAATGAAAGAAACTCAAAATCAAAAAACACAGGACATGGGGAATGGCAGCATTCCAAAACTTTTTATAAAATTAGCCGTTCCAGCCGTAGTTGCCCAAGTGGTAAATCTGCTATATAACATTGTTGACCGTATCTATATCGGACATATTCCGGGAGTTGGCGCTTCTGCCCTTACCGGAGTTGGATTATTCACCGCACTTTTGATGTTAATCAATGCCTTTGCTATGCTTGCCGGTGCAGGCGGTGCACCTTTAGCTTCCATCGCGCTTGGCAAACAGGACAAAGACAAAGCCGAAAAAATCATGGCAAACTCATTCTCGTTGCTACTTATTTTTTCTGTAATTTTAACTATTACATTTTACATCAGTGCACCTACACTTCTTACATGGTTTGGTGCCAGTGAAGTAACATTACCATATGCTGTTGATTATGCCCGTATTTATATTTTAGGAAGCATCTGTGTACTCCTCGTAATGGGTATGAATCCATTTATTACCACTCAGGGCTTTGCCAAAATCAGTATGATGACTACGGTTATCGGCGCAGTCATTAATATTATTTTAGATCCGATTTTTATCTTTACATTTAATATGGGTGTAAAAGGCGCAGCTCTTGCGACTGTGCTCAGTCAGGCCGTAGGTGTAATTTGGATTCTGAAATTCTTGACCGGAAAACAGACAAACCTTCAACTAAAAAAAGAGAATTTAAAGCTCGACCCAAAGATTTTCGGACCGACACTGGCACTTGGTATTTCCACTTTCGTCATGCTCTCTACCGAAAGTATCCTTTCCATTAGTTTTACTACAAGCCTTGCCAAATACGGCGGGGACGTAGCAGTCGGTGCAATGACAATTATCAGCAGTGTGAGCATGCTCGTAACCATGCCGCTACAAGGTTTCTGTCAGGGCGGCCAGCCAATCATCAGCTACAACTACGGCGCCGGCAACGCTTCGCGTGTAAAAAAAGCATTTTATACACAATTTATAGTATGTGCTGTTTATGCATGTGTTTTCTGGGTATTGGCAATGTTTATTCCACAGATATTTGCAGGAATTTTTACCACTGACGCAGCACTGACAGAGTATACCTCATGGGCAATCCGCATTTACATGGCCGGCATCTTCTCCATGGGTTTCCAGTTAAGTTGTCAGCAGAGTTTTATGGCACTCGGACAGGCAAAAATCAGCCTTTTCCTTGCCTGCCTGCGAAAAATTATTTTACTGATTCCACTTATTTTCATTTTACCAATTTTCTTTGAAAATAAAGTATTTGGTGTATTCCTTGCTGAACCGGTCAGTGATATTATCGCAGCTACAGTTACAACAATTGCATTCTTTACACAATTCAAAAAAATTCTCGGCAATGCTGAGAAACACTAAATAAATCAAAAATCCCGGACATTTCGCTATCAATTTTATTTTGATAACTATGTGTCCGGGATTTTTAAGTTTTGACGTACAAATTTATAGTGAACATAAAAATCCTATTTTTACCTGTTTTTCTTACAATATATTTTAAATGTCTCCATCCATCGCGAAATGTCCGCAGATGCGCTACTTCTCCTGTCTTTTCGCAAAACAACCGGTATTTCACAGATACTTGCGCTGCTTAATGCAAACTCCACTATCATTTCAGTAGCAAACTCCATTCCGGTTGTCGTAAAGGATAAACGACTTGCTGCTTCCCGTACTTCCTTAATACGGAAACATTTCCGGGCAATGGTCACATCCAAAAAGGCTCCATGTAACGTATCTCTGCTTCTATCGCGCTCCAATGACTTGTAGAACTGTATCCTTTTTTCAATCTCTGCATCATCCGAAAATACCTGCGGTATAAAAAAATCATTATATTCAAAACATGCATGATACTGCTGTGCTAATTTCAAAGATTCTTCTATCTGTTCCATATCCGGTATCAAATAAATGTCTTTCAATTTCTCTCTACACTTTTCCAATTATTTCAATCCGTGCACCTCGTATACAAATGCACCATCTTTTTTCCCCTTCAGTGGAATTACGCCGATTTCCGCCGCGTCAATACGTCCTTCTAATGCATCATATACCTCTTTGCTTATGAGAATCTGTCCGCGCTTTGCATTACTCTCTAAACGGGCCGCTGTATTAACGGTATCTCCAATCGCGGTATAGTCCATTCTAAAATCACATCCGATGTTCCCTACGACTGCCTGCCGCGATATCAATAGCTGTACAAACTGCTTTATAAATATAATCATCCAAGTCAAATGGTGCATTAAAGACTGCCATCGTCGCATCTCCGATAAACTTATCCAAGGTACCGCCATTCTTAAAAATAGCACCTGTCGTCAAACTAAGATATTCATTTAAAATCTCAACAACCTGCTCCGGTTGCAGACTTTCAGACATCGGCGTAAATCCGCGTATATCTACAAACAACACTGCAATGTGCCGGTTTTCAGCACCTAGCACAATCTTAAAATCACCTTTTTTTGAAATTTCGTCAACAACCTGTGGTGCAACGTATTTTTTAAATGCATTCATCACTTTACGTCTGCGCAAAATTTCCGCCAGATATCCAATTGCCAAGTGATATGCATAAATGACTGCTACAAGTATCGGCAATTCTACAATACTCATTGCAATGCCATTTGAATACAGTAACTTACCGCAAACAATATTGCCTGCGATTAAAACCATCATAACGATTGTAGTCGGTATCAATTTTATCTTCTGTGAAAGTACAAAAAAGACAACTACTACCAACGTTACAAACAATGCAAATAACAACTCATCTGCCGGCACGTAGGTCTTTCCATCTAAAAGTGCTTCCAGGATATTTGCCTGTATCTCCACTCCATACATCTGGGCACCTTTTTGTACTGCCACATTATAACTATCCTGCATACCCGGTGCGTAAGCTCCTACCATAACGATAGAATCCGCAAAAAGTCTTGCATCTGTATTCCGGCTTCTTCACAATATTTCTCATATATTTTAACAGCAAAAGACTGAATTTGTTCCCCTTCATAATTCATATCCCACAATGCATATCGGATATAACCATCTTTGTCCTGTGTCGTATTTGCAAAACCATATTCAGTTACTTCCCTTAATGCTTCATATGGATATTCCACCATATCTACGTACATCTTGTCCAAAAGTAAACTTCCATCCGCCTGTAACGTCAATTTATCTTTTGTAACTGCATTGACTGCCGTTACAACATTGCCACCCTCGGCACAGACTTGTGCAAATGCTTTATCCGTCCCACTTATGTACATAATATCAAACGCAATGACCGCCGGTGCGGTTTCTTTATCCTTGTTTAAAACCTCCACCAATTTCGCAGGAATCTCACGATTCCAAGTCTTCATATCCCCCATATTCCTGCATTGTACGTTCATCAATTGCAATAATTTTTATTCGTCTATCCGTCGATGTTACCGTTTGGTACAGTTTATCTGCAAAAATTTTATCTACAGAGTATAAAATCTGCGAATAACACAATACAAATGCCAATACAGCTACTATGATACCTTTTAACGCAAAACACATCTTTTCTTTCATATAGCCAGACTCCCCCATGTTTGTTATTTCTTACTTTAAACTTACCATGATATACACATTTACGCAATAAAAAACCAGCCACCGAAGTGACTGGTTTAACATACGATTTAATCGCAAACGTATGGCATAAGAGCTACGTGACGTGCTCTCTTGATTGCTACTGTAAGAGCTCTCTGATGTTTTGCACAGTTTCCTGTGATACGACGTGGAA
>CAYMTX010000051.1:0-14792 GCA_964393475.1 uncultured Roseburia sp.
GCCTATGATTATACCATACCTTTTATCATTTGAAAATACTATTTTTCTCAGATAACACTTATCCAAGAAAACACAAAATGCACCAGCCCTTGCTAAGGCGGTGCATTTCATAAGTATATTTCCATCTTTACCTCTTATCCCGCGATTCTATCACGAGCAGAATCCCTTCCCGAAGCAGCACCTCCGCTTCTTCTCCGACAATCTCATTACTGATACCGAGCGAAGAAAAACAGCTCATATGATATTCTTCCAACGGATACAGAAATCCTTTTAAGGTCACTCCTTCTACATCTCCTGCATATGGCAGTAGGGACACATAACTGCCAAACTGCTCTGATTTCAAAAGTTTCACCGATTTATCCACCATACGGATTCGATTATGCGCGTCTACAATCTGCATTGCCACATGCGCCTTCAAACCGATACCAAGTAATGCCACATTGCCTAACACATGGTCAAGCCTGCTGCCGGTAGCTCCGAAAAGAGTAATTTCTTCTGCACCGAGCGCAATTGCCTGATGAATCGCAAACTCCGTATCGGTATCATCTTTCATCGGATTTAACTGTTTCTGGCAGATTCCCTCCTGTGCTCTGAAATATGCCAGTGTCTCCGCCGACACCGAATCAAAATCACCGATTATCATATCCGGCATAAGTCCCGCATGACGCAGAAACTCCATTCCGGAATCGGCAGCTATCAGATAATCCGGCTGATAGGCTTCTATCCACTTTTTTGCAAAATCTTCTGCGATTTTTCCACCGGAAACAATCAAAATTTTCTGATATACCATTTGTCATTACTCCTAACGTTACTATTTAAGGCAAGTAATATCATGAAGTTGAGAACAAAAGGTACTTTCATACTTTTTATAAACAAATTGCTCAAAAAATAAGTGTTTTATGCAATTTGTAGACGAAGTAAGTTTAAACGTACCTTTTGCCTCAACATCATATCACATCACTATATTTACATCAGTTCAAGAAACCGCTCTACATTCTCTGCGACATTTCCTTTAAACACGGCACTTCCAGCTACAATAATATTGGCACCTGCCTCCAGAAACTCCGTTACATTCTGATGATTTACTCCGCCGTCTACTTCGATGTCTGTTTTCAAGCCCTTCCTATCAATCATCTTTTTCAATTCACGTACTTTATCAATTGTATACGGAATTAATGACTGACCACCAAATCCCGGATTTACAGACATAATCAATACCATATCCACCTTTGGTAAAACCCACTCTATTTCCGATAGTGGTGTCGCAGGATTCAGTGCTACGCCTGCCAGTAATCCTTTTTCCTTAATAGCGGTTATGGTGCGGTCTAAATGTTTGCAGGCTTCTGCATGCACCGTAATTAAATCTGCTCCAACCTCTGCGAAGTCATCAATATAGCGATCCGGTTCTTCTATCATTAAATGCACATCAAAAATACGCTCTGTACATTTCCGAATGGATTTGATAACCGGCATTCCATAGGAAATACTCGGCACAAACATTCCGTCCATAACATCGATATGTACATACTGCGCACCTGCTTCGTCAATAAGCATCACCTGCTCGCCTAATTTTGCAAAATCTGCTGACAAAATAGATGGTGACAGACAGTTCATAATCACACTTCCTCTTTTCTTTATACTTTAATATTTCTTAGCCTCTTTTAATTCCTGATACAGCAATTTATAATTCTCATAGCGCAGTTTACTGATTTCGCCACACGCTACCGCTTCCTTGATACCACAGTCCGGTTCACTGATATGACTGCACCCTTTGAATCTGCAATACGGCTCATACTTCGCAAATTCAGGATAAAACTGCTGCAAATCCTCTTTTTCAAAACCCGGTATATAGAGCGTACTGAATCCCGGTGTATCCATAATATACGTATCTGCTTCAATCGGAATAATTTCTGAATGACGGGTCGTATGACGGCCACGCTCGATTTTTTTGCTGATATTTCCTGTCTCCATCTGTATATCCGGTTGCAACCGGTTAATCAGTGAGGACTTTCCCACACCTGATGGACCTGCCACAGCAGTCGTTTTTCCTCGCAAAAGCTGCTTTAATTCTTCCACTCCGCAATTTTCACTTGCCGAAGTATATAAAACCGTATAACCGCACTGCTCATATACTTCTGCTATCTGTCGTAATTCTTCTTCCGATACTAAATCCTGCTTATTAAAACAGATGACAACCGGCACTTTCTGATACTCCATCATAATCAGAAAGCGGTCTAATAAGTTGAAATTCGGCTGTGGTTTTGCCGCCGCAAAAATAACCAGTGCCAAATCAATATTAGCTACTGCCGGACGAATCAGCTCGTTTTTCCTCGGCAAAACAGCTTCAATATTCCCTTTTTTCTTTTCTTCATCAAGAACCGCAATCTCTACATCATCACCGACAAGCGGTTTGATATTCTGATTACGGAACACGCCTTTTGCTTTACATTCATAAATTCCGGATTCTACTACGTGAACGTAGTAGAATCCGGAAATTCCTTTTACAATCTTACCCTGCATTCTTTCTCTCTATTCTGCCGTATCTGCAACACTTCCAATCGGAAGAAGCTGTTTACTTAAAATTATGGTGTTGTATCTGGGTCTGTTGCACCCGGAACCTGCGTACTTGGAGTGGTTGTACCTGTTTCCGGTGTAGTCGGATCTGTTGTACCGGTTCCACCGCCACTAGGTACACTTGGACCGCTTCCTAATACATAAGTAATCGTAGTTCCTTTGTTCACCATTGTTCCATAGGATGTTCCCTGACTAATTACTTTACCTGTATTTTCTGCTGTACTTTCACCGGTTCCTGCACTTCCTGTTAATCCAACACTTGATAATGCCGCCTCTGCTTGTTCCTTTGTTAAGCCAAAAAGGTTTGGCACTGCAACCTGACTAACTGCTTTTGCAACTGTAATCGTAATAGTTGTTCCCTGCTCTACTTCCGTATTTTCTGCAATACTCTGTTCTATTACAGTACCTACTGTCTGTGTACTTTCTTCTTCTACAACCGTAACTTTAAGTCCTGATGCCTCTAATGCTGCAACTGCTGTATCCTTTGTAGCTCCTACTACATTCATAACTTTTACTTTTTTCTTACCGGAACTGATTACAAAATCTACCTTTGTACCTTTATCTACTTCTGTATCAGCAGCAACACCCTGTTTGATTACCTTTCCTTTTTCAACTGTATCACTAACTTCTTCTGTAATATTCCCTGCTTCAAGACCGACATCTGTCAATGCCTTAATTGCCTCTTCTTTTGTCTTATTCGCAAGACTCGGCACTTTCACTTGTTCTTTTCCTTTGCTGACTGTAATTGTAACAGTATCACCTTTGTTACCAAGTGAATTTGCTCCCGGTGACTGGGAAATAACTTTTCCCTTTTCTACGGTAGCACTATAATCTTCTTTTACAGTCACTTTAAAACCTTCATCTTCCAACTTATCTTTTGCTTCTTTTTCTGTTAAACCTTTTACAGTTGGAATATTGATTCTCGCCGGACCGCTGCTGACAATTACTTCAATCGTAGTGTTAGCTTCTACAAATGTACCTGCTTCCGGTGTCTGACTGATGATTTCACCTTCTTCAAACTCATCAGATGCCTCTGTACCGGCTTTTCTGACACCTAAACCATCTGCATTTAAAAGCTTCTTTGCATCTGCAACTGTCAAACCGGTAATATCTATTACTTCAATGCCTTTTTCTGTTCCTTTTTCCGTTGCAACCTGAGTCTCTGTAGTCTGGGAAGTCTGTGTACTTTGTGAGTTCTGTGTGTTATTCTTGTTATCCTTGTCTTTTCCCAATCCACCAATGAAATTCACTAAAATCACAATAATTAAAATGACAATCACGGCCCCCGCGGCTATACCTGCAATGGTAATCGCTTTATCTATTCTTGGGTCGATTTCCTCGTCCTCATCATAATCATCTGATTCTTCATATTCCTTATCGGAAGTATTACCTGTTGCTGCCGCACTTCCAACAAGTGTAGCCTCATCTACATAAATGTTACCTGTTCTGCTTTTAATCTTATCAACTTCATTCGGATTAATAATTCTCGTCTTATCCTGTGAAACAGGCGCAATTACAACAAAGTCCTCATTCGGTGAAATCAATGATTTTCTTAAGTCTGACAACAAAGCTGTAATATTCTCATAGCGGCGATCCGGATTCTTCTGTGTACATTTTAGGATAATTTTCTCCATGCTGATTGGAATTTCCGGTGCAAAAGTTCTTGGCGATTCCATATCTTCCTGTAAATGCTGTATTGCAACTGCAACTGTTGAATCACCATCAAACGGTACACGTCCGGTAATCATTTCGTACATAACAATACCAAGTGAATAAATATCACTCTTACCATCTACAAAACCGTTTCTCGCCTGTTCCGGAGAACTATAATGTACGGAACCCATTACATCCGAACTGATTGTATTCGAAGTAGCTGCCTTTGCAATACCAAAGTCTGTTACTTTCACTTTGCCTTCTGTGGAAATAATGATATTCTGTGGTTTGATATCACGATGGATAATCCCCTTATTATGAGCTGCTTCAATACCACGGCCTACCTGAATAGCAATGCTGGCAGCTTCTTTAAAAGTAAGCTGACCTTTCTTCTCAATATATGTCTTTAAAGTAATTCCTTCGATGAGTTCCATTACGATATAATGAAAATCACTCTGACTTCCTACATCATATATATTCACAATGTTTGGATGCTCTAAGCCTGCTGCTGAAGCTGCTTCTGTTCTAAACTTTGTGACAAAATTCACATCCTGTGAAAATTCATCCTTTAACACTTTAACCGCTACATATCTTCCTAATGTGTGGTCCATTGCTTTGTAGACATCAGCCATTCCGCCGGTGCCAACTTTTTCTAATATCTCGTATCTATCTCCAATATACATTCCTTGTGTTATCATCTTAACCTCCAAAATTATACAAATGGTTCAATCAGCAAAGCTGTAATATTATCAGTACCGCCATTTTTATTCGCTGTCTCAATCAACGTTGTTGTTTTCTCAACGATATCCCTTTGACCAAGAATGATACGTTTAATCTCTTCATCCTCTACCATATTGGTCAAACCGTCTGTGCACATCAAAACCATATCTCCCGGTGTAACCTTTATCTCAAAAAAGTCTATATCCACCTTCGGAAAGACACCGATGGCACGGGTTATTTTATTTTTATCCGGATGATTTCTTGCATCCTTGCGGGCAATTCTGCCATTACGAATCATCTCTTCTACAAGAGAATGGTCCGTTGTAATCTGCGTAATGCCGCGCTCATTCACGATATACAAACGACTGTCTCCCACATTTGCAACAATTAATTTATCTTCTTTCAATGTCGCTGCTACAATTGTGGTACCCATGCCTTCTTTTTCAATATCAGTAATCGATTCTTTTAAAACTCTTTGATTTGCTTCCCCAATTGCTTTTTTCATCACTGCAACCGCCAGACCGCTATCATTATCCCTAATACATTCCACAATAGTCTCTACTGCCGTCTTGGATGCATATTCTCCGGCTTTATGACCACCCATTCCATCGGCTACGATAAACAGATTTGGAAGCTTTCCGACTGCTGTCTCTGACGCAAACAAATAATCTTCATTCAAATCACGTCTTCTTCCAGCATCTGTCATGGAAAACGTCTTCATGCCTTACCTCCACATTATCCCTTTTTCTGATCCGAGTAACGCTTTCTAAGTTGTCCACAGGCACCATCAATATCACGTCCCATCTCTCTTCTTATTGTAGCGTTAATTCCTTTTTTTTCAAGTTTATTCTTAAATGCCATGGTGACTGCGTTATCCGGTTGAACAAAATCTCTTTCTTTTATCGGATTAACCGGAATTAAATTCACATGACAGTTCATTCCTTTTATCAGAGAACAAAGCTGTGTTACATCTTCGTCTCTATCATTCACACCTCCCACGAGGCTGTACTCGAAAGTTACACGTCGTCCTGTTTTCTCAAAATAATACTTGCAGGCATCTACAACCTCTTGAATTTCATATTTATTTGCAACCGGCATCAGTTCCAACCGTTTTGCCTGAGTTGAGGCATGTAACGACAACGCTAATGTAATCTGCAGATTTGCTTCCGCCAATTCTCGCATTTTCGGTACGATACCACACGTAGAAACCGTAAGATTCCGCTGGCTGATATTGAGTCCGTTTTCATCCGTTAAAAGTTCAATGAACTTTAATAAATTATCAAAATTATCCATCGGTTCGCCGGTTCCCATAACAACCACATTCGATATACGTTCTCCAATGTCTTTGCCTATCTGATAAATCTGTTCCAGCATCTCTGAAGGACTAAGATTCCTCACCAGACCGTCTAACGTCGATGCGCAAAAACGACAACCCATCCGGCACCCTACCTGCGAAGAAATGCATACCGAATTACCATGCTTGTAGCGCATCAGCACACTTTCAATAACATTTCCGTCTTCCAGACAGAACAAATACTTTCTGGTTCCGTCTATTTTTGACTCCTGAAAAGTTTCTTTCTGAAGTGTTACAAGTACCGCATTTTCATTTAATTTTTCAATAAATGCTTTTGATATATTAGTCATCTCTTCAAAAGAAGTAACCTGCTTTACATGCAGCCACTGATAAATCTGCTTTGCTCGAAAAGCTTTCTCACCTAAACTTTCCACAAATGCAGTCAGTTCTTTTAAATTCAAAGATTTAATATCTGCTTTCATGTTTATTGTCTCCACATATGCCACCCTATACTACTTGTTTTTCTGCATTTTTGCAATAAAAAATCCGTCTCCAAATTCTTCCTGCGGAAAAATCTGCTGCATACTTATCAGTTCAAATTCCGGATGATTTTCTAAAAACCATGTGACATTTTCTTCGTTCTCCCCGCGATGAATTGTACAGGTCGAATACAGTAAAATTCCATTCTCTTTTACATAGTTGCACACCGTATGTAACATATTACGTTGCAGTGATACAAGCGACTCCATTTTCTCTGGTGTCATTTTATACTTAATATCTGTTTTTTTACGTATGACGCCGAGACCTGAACATGGCAAATCAGCGATTACAATATCAGCCTTTCCAACAGATGCCTCGTCAAAAACTGTTGCATCCATCTGCACTGCCTTCATATTCGTACATGCATGACGAGCTATATTTTCTTCGATAAGCTGAATCTTATACTCCGTTAAATCTCTGGCCTCCACCATACCGGTTCCCTGCATCTTCTCTGCAAGATGGGTACTCTTGCCTCCCGGTGCAGCACACACATCAATGATGTAATCTCCCTGTTTTGGTGTGGCAAACTCTGCTACCATCATAGAACTGATGTCCTGCACATAAAATAAGCCATCGCGAAAACTCGGCAATGCATTCAAATAATCAAAACCGGAAATCATAAATGCATAATCCATTTCATTAAATTCCTGCAGTCTTACTTTTTCAACCAAAACCCCTTCATTCTGCAACTGCATTACCAGCTTTTCCGGTGTAATTTTTTCTAAATTAGTACGGATTGTAATCGGAGCTTCCTTCGAGAATGCTTCTATAGTCGCTGCCGCTATTTCCACACCGTAATCCGCAATCCACTGCTCCACAATCCATTCCGGAATAGAATATTTTACCGAAAAATACGCAACCGGTGTTTTCTCCTTATCCGGATACGGAATGCTGCTCAACTCCCTGCTGATATTACGTAAGACACCATTTACAAAACCACTTAAAGAAGAAAATCCTTTTTTACGTGCCAGTTTTACTGCCTCATTGCACGCAGCCGAAGCCGGTACAGAATCCATATATTTCAGCTGATACACACTCATACGTAAAATATTACGGATAACCGGTTTCATCTTATTCACTTTTACTTTTGAGAACCGGTTAATAATATAATCCAGTTCTATCATCGTCTGTATCGTACCTTCACTGACGCGTGTAATAAATGCCCGTTCCTGTTTTTCCAAATACTGGTACTTATCCAGAACACTTCTGATTACCAGATGACTATAATTGTCTTCTTCAATCACTTCTAATAAAATTCCAAGAATCAATTCTCTTGTATTTACCATAGTTTTCTCCGTATCTTGATTTTCAATCTAATCCCTGCGTCTGCGATTATTCGTCAACAAAACCAAACGCAACAACTGTAAAATTCCGGATGCCGCACTTGCGACATAAGTCAATGCTGCTGCACCAAGCACCTTTTTAGTGGATGGCAATTCGTTCTCGCTCAATATACCGCAATCTTCTAATAAAACAAGTGCTCTTCTTGACGCATTAAACTCTACCGGCAATGTTACCAACTGAAAAATAACTGCCAGTGAAAATGCAATAATACCTATATTAATAAACAAAATACCTGTATCACTGGATATGAATAATCCAATCAAAATCAATGACCACGCCAGTTTCGAGCCAATATTTGCTGCCGGAACAATCGCCGAACGGATATTAAGCGGTACATATTCCTGCTGATGCTGAATTGCATGACCACATTCATGGGCTGCTACTCCAATCGCTGCTACAGATGTAGCATTGTAAACTGCATCAGATAAATTCAACGTCTTCTGTTTTGGATTATAATTATCCGTCAGCTCTCCTGAAATATGCTGAATCGTCACATCATAGATACCTGCATGATTCAAAATACGTTGTGCTGCCTGTGCACCTGTCATCCCTGACATGCTGCGCTGTCCGGAAAATCTATGAAATGTACTTTTTACATTTGCAGATGCCACCATACAGATAATTGCACCAATCAGAACTAACAAATAAGTCCAGTCAAAACCATAATAATATCCACCGTACATACTCTTACCTCCGTTTTAACCACGTTTAAAAACAATTCCCTCTTCAAGTGCATATCCACAGAGAAATGCTTCTGTTGTCATGCGCTTCTTACCTTCAATCTGCAATTCCAAAATTGCAAGAATACCTTCTCCGGTCTGAACCTCGATTGTATTCTTGTTCACGCGGACAATCGTCCCCGGTTTCGCTATCTGTTCATCAGATACGACCTTCGCTTTCCAGATTTTCACATTTTTATCTTCTAATCTGGTATAAGCACTCGGCCACGGGTCCATACCACGAATCCAACATTCAATTTCTTTAGCACTACGGTTCCAATCAATACTTCCCATTTCTTTTGTAATCTTAGACACGTGGGTCGCCTGTGCTTCATCTTGTGGTGTATAAACTGCTGTACCATTCTCAATGGCTTCTAAAGTCTTTACAATCAGCTTTGCTCCTGCTTTTGCCAGACGGTCATATAATGTACCGCTCGTTTCGCCTTCATGAATAATTTTTTCCTGCTGCATGATAATATCTCCGGTATCAACTCCGGCATCCATACGCATAGTTGTTACTCCTGTCACCAAATCACCATTTAACACCGCCCACTGGATTGGTGCCGCTCCACGGTATTTTGGCAGAAGTGAGGTATGAATATTCACACAACCATACTTTGGCATATCTAAGATTTCCTGTGATACAATCTGTCCGAATGCCTCTACCACAAAAATATCTGCATCATAATTTCTCAGATATGCGATACTTTCTTCCGAACGGATACGCGCAGGCTGATACACTTCAATACCATGTGCAAGCGCACATTCTTTTACAGGTGTATATTTAAGCGCTTTACTTCTGCCAACCGGTTTGTCCGGCTGCGATACAACCAACACTACTTCATGTCCTGCTTCAATAATTGCTTCCAATGCCCCAACAGCAATGTCCGGCGTTCCCATAAAAATTACTTTCATTTATTCCTCATCCTCTTCTTCATAGGTCACATCCTGCAGTGGCCCTTCTACCTTTTCTGTATACATATGTCCATCCAAGTGGTCTAATTCATGGCAGATTGCTCTTGCCAATAATTCTTCCCCTTCGATTTCATACTCATCCATATTCTCATCATAAAAACGAGCTTTTACATAATTTGGTCTGGTTACAATACCTGCCTTGCCCGGAAGACTTAAGCAGCCTTCGCTACCGGTCTGCTCACCGGATGTTTCTAAGATTACCGGATTAATCATAACAATCGGTCCATCACCGATATCAATAACTACTACTCTCTTTAAGACTCCCACCTGAGGTGCTGCAAGACCTACGCCATTTGCTTCATACATAGTCTCTAACATGTCCTCTATCAACTCTTCTATCTTAGGTGTTACTTCCGTAATCTCTCTACATTTTTTCTCTAATACAGAATCTCCCTGTATACGGATTGTTCTTGTTGCCATTATTACTCTTCCTTTCTCTTTCAGAATTCTTCACCCTATTTAAAATCCATTCATCGGATTAAAATCAAACTGTATCATTGTATTTTTATAAGCCGGATTGTTCCCCACAAATCGTTCAATACTATCTTTTATCTGCACCAGTTTCTGATAATCCGCACCGCGGAGGTACATTACTTTTTTGTAGATATCATTCACCTTAGCAACTGCCGCATCTGCCGGTCCTACCAGATATACGCGTTCTGCTATCGGCACACCTTTGCCCAACGACACTTCCTGCCGCTTTAAAAATTCTGCCAGCCGCTTTGCCGATTCATCTGCCACATTCTCTTCCTTAGACGCGCATAATACCACCAGCATATGATAAATCGGCGGATAACGAAGCATCTTGCGATAAGCAATCTCTTGCTGATAAAAATCCTCATAATCCTGCTTCTGCGCCGTCAACACTGCAAAATGCTCAGGCTGATAAGTCTGAATCACAACTTCTCCCGGCACACTGCCCCGGCCTGCACGGCCTGCCGCCTGTGTCAGAAGTTGAAACGTTCGTTCTGTAGCCCGATAGTCACTGACATAAAGTGATAAATCCGCTGCCAAGACTCCAACCAGTGTTACATTCGGAAAATCATGTCCTTTTACAATCATCTGTGTACCAATCAAAATATCGGCTTCCTGATTCGCAAACGCCGATAAAATCTGCTCGTAACCTTCTTTATTACGTGTAGTATCAAAGTCCATGCGCAAAACTCTCGCATTTGGGAACCGCTGTTTGACAATCTCTTCGATTTTCTGGGTTCCTGCTTTGAACCCACTGATATATTTCGAACCGCAAGACGGGCAAATCTGTGCCTCCGGTTCTTCATAACCACAGTAATGACATATCATTTTTCCATTATTATGTTGACTTAATGACACATCACAATGCGGACATTTAATAACATGTCCGCAAGCGCGACAAGAAACAAAACCTGATACTCCCCTGCGATTTAAAAACAACATAATCTGCTGTCTCTTGGCAAGTCGCTCTTCCATCAGTTCCTGCAACCGATTACTTAAAATCGACCTGTTTCCCATGCGGAGTTCTTCACGTAAATCTACCACATAACACTGTGGCAACGCTTTCTCTGCCACACGTTGCTTTAATTCCAGCAATTCGTACTCGCCCTGCTTGGCTTTATAATAGCTATCCACAGATGGTGTCGCAGAACCAAGTACTACACTGGCACCACACATCCGAGCCCGTTCAATCGCCGTCTCTCTGGCGTGATAACGCGGAAGTGTCTCGCTTTTATAACTGCTCTCATGTTCTTCATCTATAATGATTAAACCCAACTTCTGAAACGGTGTAAAAAGTGCGGAACGCGGACCAATCATAATGCTGATATCTCCTTTTTTCGCACGTTCAAACTGGTCGAACTTCTCTCCCGCTGACAAGCGTGAATTCATAATTGACACCTTATCACCAAAGCGATTATAAAACCGCATAACGGTTTGATAGGTCAATGCAATCTCCGGAATCAGCACAATCGCCTGCTTCCCCTGCGCAAGTACATGCGCAATCAGTTCCATGTAAACTTCTGTCTTACCGCTTCCGGTTACACCTTTTAATAAATAGGTTTTCTGAATATCTCTATCAATATTGGCGGTCACAATATCGGTAACTGCCTGTTGTGCTTCATTTAAAGTCAAATGGTAACCTTGCCCGGCTTTGTATTCCACCGGATTACGATAAGCACTCTCGCTATCAACGGAAATAATTCCGGCTTCCTCCATTGCCCGCACCACTGCACCTGAAACGTTCAGTTTCTTCGTCACAATCTCCCATTTAAGCTCCTGTTGTACAATCAACTCTTTCAGAAGTCTTGCTCTTGCCACATTCCGTTTCCGCTCATATTCTGCAAGCTGATTCCTTGCCTCAATGTCGCCTAATAACAAACGGACTGTTTTATGTTCCACAGTTGCCATCTTTTTCTTAATCGGAATAACTGTTTTTAAAGCATGGTTCATGGTTCCGCCATAATTTTTGCGCATCCATCCCGCCAGTGCAATCAACTGGCTCTCAATTGGAATACTATCCGTCACAATACCAATGATGTCCTTTAATTTATCCACATCATACTCTGGTTCATCCGTCAGTTCTACTACATACCCTTTCACTTTACGTGAACCAAATGGAATATATACCTGCATTCCAAGCATCAGACGCTCCCTCATTCGTTCCGGGATTTTGTACTGAAAAGTCTTATCCAGTTTTTCATGAGAAATATCAACAATGATATTTGCGTACTGCGCCATTGCCCACCTCTTTTGCCGCCGAGACATAATCCCGACATATTATCCTAATATCTGATTATATGTCAAATCCACCTTTTTTACAAGTTTTTGAAGACCATATTAAGAAAATTGTAATAATTCTTTTCGTTCTGGAAATAATACCATTTGTGAATTCACATTTGCCAAATAACAAGCACCATTCTAAGAGGAGGATTCTATGTTTCGAAAAAATTTTATTATTTGTGGACTAACCGGCTGGTGTATGGAAATCGTTTTTACATCTATCGGCTCCTTCTTAAGGGAAGATATGCGTCTGATTGGCCAGACATCGCTTTGGATGTTTCCAATTTATGGGCTAGCAGCATTTATTAAGCCACTATATTCTTACATCAAAAAACTGCCCTCTCTCCTTCGGGGCAGCATCTACACCTGTGGTATTTTCACTTGTGAATATCTTACTGGCATGTTATTAAAAAAACACCATTTATGTCCTTGGGATTATAGTCAGTCTCCCGCCAACATAAACGGTGTTATCCGATTAGATTATGCGCCCTTCTGGCTGCTTGCCGGCTTGCTCTTTGAGCACATTGTCACCCGTAAAGAAAAAGATTAAACGCTCCATCAATCAACATGGTTACAAGAACACTCACCATCCTCGGTAATCGCACCAATATCCATGGTACTAAGGGTACGTCTCTTAATACGTGCATCTTCAGATGCTTTTAAAATATAGTCTTTTACTTCTCTTGCATGTTTGATATGAATCATATGAATCTCAGGATTAGTCACATCACCGGTGTAGCAGATAACGGTTCCCAAACCGAAAAGACGCTCCGCTAATGTAGTTACCAGCTTCACATCCTGAATTCTGTACATATAACAATCGTTTTCTTCCGTCTTTAACAATCCCGAACAAATAGTAAGTAACCCCGGTTTGATAATATATTTAGTAAACGTCCATGGAAGGCCTAAAAACAATAATCTTTTTCGCTCTGTATACACTGCCTCTTCATCCATTTCTATTACTGAACTTTTCAATTCATCTGCCATATCCGCCACACTCCTTTTTGTATTCAGCTTTCATTCTACTCCACATTCACACAATTCGCAATCATTTTGAGATTTCTTTTTGATATTGTATTTTATACTTGCAAATACATTTTTTTGGTTATATACTTATAAAAATATGTAAAAAAAGGAGTAATTTTATGCGTCATTTAATGAGTCCTTTAGACTTCACGGTCAGTGAGTTAGATATGCTGTTG
This sequence comes from uncultured Roseburia sp., assembly GCA_964393475.1. Taxonomy (GTDB): domain Bacteria; phylum Bacillota; class Clostridia; order Lachnospirales; family Lachnospiraceae; genus Roseburia. Next base: position 13,776 of record CAYMTX010000051.1, read on the forward strand.
GATATGGCTTCTGACATAGAAAAGCATCCTGAGAAATATGCTCACGCTTGTGCAGGTAAAAAGCTTGCAACCTGTTTCTATGAACCTAGTACACGTACCCGACTTAGTTTTGAAGCTGCTATGTTAAATCTCGGCGGTTCTGTTTTAGGTTTTTCCAGTGCTGATTCTTCTTCAGCAGCAAAAGGAGAAAGTGTTTCCGATACAATTCGTGTTATTTCCTGTTATGCAGATATTTGTGCTATGCGTCACCCAAAGGAAGGTGCACCATTAGTTGCTTCCCAGAAATCTACTATTCCAGTAATCAACGCCGGCGATGGCGGTCATCAACATCCAACCCAGACATTAACCGATTTATTAACCATCCGTTCTTTGAAAGGTGATTTTGCGAACATAACGATTGGATTGTGTGGTGACTTAAAATTCGGACGTACCGTACACTCATTGATTAGCGCTTTAATCCGCTATCCAAATGTACGTTTCGTACTTATCTCACCGGAAGAATTACGTATTCCGAATTACATCCGTGAAGATGTTTTAGAAGCAAATAACATTCCATACACAGAAGTGGAACGTTTAGAAGATGCGATGCCGGAACTTGATATCTTATACATGACCCGTGTACAGAAAGAACGTTTCTTCAACGAAGAAGATTACATCCGTTTGAAAGATTTCTATATTTTAACCAAGGATAAAATGGATTTGGCAAAAAAGGACATGCTGGTACTTCACCCGCTTCCTCGTGTAAATGAAATCTCTGTAGAAGTAGATGATGACCCGCGTGCAGCCTACTTCCGTCAGGCGCAGTACGGCGTATATGTTCGTATGGCACTGATACTTACACTGCTGGACATTCACGTAGATTAATCTCTCCTTCTTTATTAACCGGAGATTTTTAATGCGAAGAAAGGAATTAAAACTATGCTTACAATTAGCGGAATTCAGGAAGGTTTTGTTCTTGACCATATTCAGGCAGGCATGAGCCTTCAAATTTATCATGATTTAAAATTAGACGAGCTT
>CAYMTX010000052.1:0-14494 GCA_964393475.1 uncultured Roseburia sp.
TCTTAGAGCCGACTTACGGTTGTATTGTTTATCAGGAACAGGTTATGCAGATTGTACAGGACTTAGCCGGTTATACGATGGGACAGGCTGACAATATCCGCCGTGCCATGAGTAAAAAGAAGCAGTACGTTATCGATGCAGAACGCCAGAATTTTGTGTATGGTAATGCGGAGCAGAATATCAAGGGTTGTATTGCCAATGGCATCAGCGAGGCCGCGGCGAATCAGATTTACGATTCCATGGTAGATTTTGCGAAGTATGCGTTTAATAAATCGCATGCAGCAGCTTATGCGGTGGTCGCATATCAGACTGCATATTTGAAATACTATTATCCGGTAGAGTTTATGGCAGCGCTTATGACTTCTGTAATCGATAATGCGAAAAAAGTATCGGAATATATTTATAGTTGCCGTCAGATGGGGATTCAAGTGCTGCCACCTGATATTAACGAGGGTGAGGGCGTATTCTCCGCGGTGAACGGTAACATTCGCTACGGTATGTATGCAATTAAAAGTATCGGCCGTCCGGTTGTGGATTTGCTGTTAGAGGAACGTGCAGCGAATGGAAGTTACAAGACATTGCATAGCTTTTTGGAGCGTGTGTCCAGCCGTGAAGTGAATAAGCGTGCTGTGGAGAATTTAATCAAGGCCGGAGCTTGCGATGGGTTGGATGGCAATCGTCAACAGATGATGAATATTTATGCCATTGTTATGGACAATCTGGCGAGTGAGAAGAAGAAATCCATGTCAGGTCAGATGACTTTGTTTGATTTTGCAGCAGAAGAGGATAAGGCGGATTACGAAATCAAACTTCCAAACTTGCCGGAATATGACAAGGAAATCAGACTTGGTTTTGAAAAAGAAGTACTGGGTATTTATTTAAGTGGTCACCCACTGGAAGATTACGAAGAAAAGTGGCGTAAAAATATTTCGGCTGTAACTGCAGATTTTGCCTTGGATGAAGAGACCGGAGAAGTGAAGGTAAAGGATAATGAGTCAGTTATAGTAGGCGGTATGATTACCGAGAAAACAATCAAATATACCAAGAATAATAAGACCATGGCATTTATCACGTTGGAAGATTTGCTTGGAACCGTGGAAATAATTATTTTCCCAAAGGATTACGATAAATACCATCATTTATTGAATGAAGATGAAAAAGTATTTATTCGCGGACGTGCCAGCGTGGAAGAAGACAAAAATGGTAAAATTATTTGTGAGCAGATTTATTCTTTTGACGACACAAAGCGTGAATTGTGGTTGCAGTTTGAATCAAAAGAGGCTTATGAAGCAGTAGAACAACAACTTTATAGTATGCTTCATGACTCGGATGGAAAAGATAGCGTTGTAATCTATATTTCGTCTATAAAAGCCATGAAAAAGTTGCCGGAAAGTCAAAATGTATGTGCAAACAACTTGCTTGTGAACAATTTAACTAACTTTTTGGGCGAAAATAATGTAAAAGTTGTAGAAAAGAATATTGAAAAGATGCGCTAAACCGATTAGAATAGTAAATTAGAGATATTTACAAAAGGGAATATATGGTATCTTTTAGGAGGATAAAAAGATGGCAAATGAAATAAAAACAATTGGCGTTCTTACCAGTGGCGGTGACGCGCCTGGAATGAATGCTGCAATTCGTGCAGTCGTTCGTGAAGCAATTGTTAAAGGACTTAAGGTAAAAGGAATTAAAAGAGGATATGCAGGTCTTTTGGCAGAAGAGATTGTAGATATGGAGGCAAAGGATGTTTCCGATATTATTCAGCGTGGCGGTACGATTTTACAGACAGCCCGTTGTCTTGAATTTGTGACGGCAGAAGGTCAGCGTCAGGGTGCAGAAATCTGTAGAAAGCATGGCATTGACGGTATGGTTGTTATAGGTGGTGATGGCTCTTTCCGTGGTGCGCAGAAGCTTGCAGGACTGGGAATTAATACTATTGCGATTCCGGGAACAATCGATTTGGATGTTGCATGTACAGAGTATACAATCGGTTTTGACACAGCAGTGAATACAGCAATGGAAGCAATTGATAAGGTTCGTGATACATCTACTTCTCATGAGAGATGTTCCATTATTGAGGTTATGGGACGTGGAGCCGGTCATATTGCATTATGGTGTGGTATTGCAAACGGAGCAGAGGATATTCTTTTACCTGAGAAGTATGATTTTGATGAGCAGAAGCTTGTAAATAATATTATTGAAAAACGTCAGCGTGGTAAGAAACATCACATTATCATCAATGCAGAAGGTATCGGACATTCTGCAAGTATGGCTAAACGTATCGAAGCAGCAACAGGCGTTGAGACGCGTGCAACTATTTTAGGACACATGCAGCGTGGTGGAAGCCCGACATGTAAAGACCGTGTGTTTGCATCTACTATGGGTGCTTATGCGGTAGATTTGTTATGTGAAGGCAAGAGTAATCGTGTAGTAGCATTTAAGGGCGGCGAATATGTTGATTACGATATTGATGAAGCATTGAAAATGACAAAGAGCATTTCTGAATATCAGTGTCAGGTATGCCACAATATGTCTATATAATCGAGAAAAATGAAAACAAACAGGGAATCCGTCATGCTCGCATGAAAGGGAAACCCTGTTTGTTTTCGTTTGGCGAGAAACGCCAGCCCACGGAAATATGGAGGATTTCCGTGGGCTGTCTCGATTATAAAGACAAATAGAAAGAAAGAGAAGAATCATATTCTGTCTGATGGCTTTGGGTATAGAAAGATAAAAAATGGCTCTATACCCAATTGTCGTTTTGGGGCATCAGAATTTATTCTTTTTGATAAGAGGGGGATAATATAGTGGAAAGGTTATTTGAAATGGATTTGCATGATTATGAGTTGGGGGATAAAGTTTTTTGCAGACCATCAGCCAGAGGGATTATTTTTGATGAGTGTGGGAGAATAGCTCTTGTTTATAGTCAAAAAGAGAAATATTACAAATTTCCCGGTGGTGGAATTCATGAGAACGAAGATAAAAAAGATGCATTAATACGTGAAGTCAGGGAAGAAACAGGAAAATTTTTACTATTTATGCAAGGTGGAGAATGCCATTACGGAACAAAATCTTGATGCTTATGAAGCTGAGGCAGGATTTGTCCTTAGATTTGTGTATTTGGATGAGGCGATTGATACTAATTCAAAGTATGCAACGGAAGATTATTTTAATGAAATTATGATAAAGAGAGATACAAAATTATTGCAATTGATAAAACAAAAAAAGTTTAGGACTGGTCGTTGTGTCTGTGACTTGATATAATTAACGTATAAGCATAAAATATACAAATGGTAATATAATTTCGTAGTATTAAGGAGAAATTCATGATAACGAGTACAAGTAATCAGCAGATGAAGAATTTATCACTGTTAATGAAGAAAGCAAAAGCAAGAAATGAGCAAGGTATTTTTATTGTAGAAGGACGCAAAATGGCTGAAGAAATTCCTGCAAAATGGCTTGAAAAAATTTATGTTTCAGAAACTTTTGCGCAAGAAAATGAAGGATTTCTTGCAAATAAAGAATATGAAACGGTATCAGATGCAGTTTTTAAGGCAGTATCCGACACACAGACCCCACAGGGGATTTTATGTCTAGTGAAGAAGCCGGAATATGAGTTAGAGCAGCTTTTGGCAGGAGAAAATACACATTTACTGATACTTGAGAGTATTCAGGATCCGGGGAATCTCGGTACGATGCTTAGAACCGGAGAAGGTGCAGGAATCAGCGGTGTTATCATGAATCAGACTACGGTAGATTTATTTAATCCGAAGACAATTCGTTCTACAATGGGAAGCATTTATCGTGTGCCTTTTTATGTGACGAAGGACTTAAAGCATACGATTATGGACTTGAAGAAGCGCGGGATATCAGTATATGCGGCGCACTTGAATGGAACATTAACTTACGATGAACCGGATTACAGGAAGCCGACTGCATTTATGATAGGAAATGAGGGAAACGGTTTGTCGGATGAAATCGCAGATTGTGCAGATACTTACATCAAAATTCCGATGCAGGGTCAGGTAGAATCATTAAATGCAGCGATTTCTGCGACATTGTTGATGTATGAGGCAAATCGCCAGCGCAGAAAATGTTGAAAATGCCGGAAATAGAATATACAAAGAGTGTGAAGAACAACGGGAGAAGAAAAGTTGAGAATTTGGTTTAAGATAATGAAGGACAATCATCTGCTATTAGATACTACGATTACAGATGAGACAGATGATACAAGAACCCATAAGGTATTCCGAGCTTTGGAGCAGGCGTGTTACGAGTTTGATTTGGGCAGACCAATTTGGCTGGATGCGAATGTAAACGAGTTTAAGCGGAATGCAAAGACACGTTTTCGCAAGGAATCTTTTGTGGAGAGTATAGAATTTGATTTTCTGGAGATGCACGTGATAGAAGAAGATTAGAAAGAACGATTTTATGGTCGGATAGAGAGGAGTAGATTGAAAAATCACATTGATATGCTGATTTTTCAATCGGCTATTTGTTTCTGAGCGAAAATAAATAGCTCTGATGGCAGACGAGAATTTGAAATTCTCGTCACCTCTTCGCGACAAGTCGCTCAGAAATGGAGAATAGTATGGAAGGGAAAGACAGAAGAGACAACTTAATCTTGCTGTTACAGCAGGCTAAGACACCGATTTCGGGAACGGATTTGGCAAATCGGTTAGGCGTAAGCCGCCAGGTGATTGTTCAGGATATTGCGCTTCTTCGGGCAGTGAATAAAAATATTTTAAGTACGAATAAAGGTTATGTGCTCTATATGCAGGAGGCAGAGAAAGGGCGTGTGAAACGCAGCTTTGCCGTAGAGCATACATTGGAGCAGATGCAGGATGAACTTTATACAATTGTAGATTATGGTGGTAAAGTACTGGATGTGGTGGTGGAACATGATATTTACGGACAGATAACGGCAGATTTGATTCTGGGAAGCCGTCTGGATGTGGATGAATTTGTTTCCCGTGTGGAAAAGAGTAAGAGCCGGCCGTTAAATGTGTTGACAGATGGTATGCACTGGCATACAGTCGAGGCAGATTCAGAGAAAATATTGGATAAGATTAGCAAAAAATTAGGAGAGAAGGGCTACCTTAAGATAGCGTTAGCTGAGGAATCATGAAGAGAACAATTGCAATTATTGAAGATGATAGTTCAATCGGAGATATGCTTTCCGAATTGCTGATACGGGAAGGTTATGCAGTGCTTCGTGCTTATTCGGGAACAGAAGCAGTGTATGTTCTGTCTCAGAACAAACCGGACTTGGTTTTGCTGGATCTGATGCTTCCGGGGATGTCGGGAGAAGAGGTACTTTCGCATATCGCAAATATTCCGGTGATTGTGCTTAGTGCAAAAACGGATGTGAAGGATAAGGTGGAGCTGCTCCTTCACGGTGCAGCGGATTATATGACGAAACCATTTGATACAAATGAGCTTCTGGCACGTATTACGGTACAGTTGAGAAAAACGGAAAAACAGAAAGATGACATGGCACTTATGGTAGGGGATTTGCGTTTGGAGCAATTGTCAATGAGCCTTTTCGTGCAGGAACGGGAAGTAAAACTTACCAGAACGGAATATGCTATTTTGAAATTTTTAATGGAAAATCCGGGACAAATCATTGCAAAAAGTGTACTGCTTGACCGTATCAGTTTGGATACTCCGGACTGCACGGAACGTTCTTTAAAGCAGCATATCAGCAACCTGAGGAAAAAAATAACGGAGCTGAGCGGAGTGGATTATATTGAAACAGTATGGGGTATCGGTTTTAAACTGGTAAAATCTTGACGAAATCCTGACGCTTTTCTTGACGGCTTTCTTGACTTTTGTTTTGTATACTTAAGGCATCAGGAAGGAAAATTCCTTCTAAAAAAGTGCCGCGAAAGCGACAGAAGGAGAGAAAGTATGGAATATATTTTACAGACAAACGGCCTGACGAAGAAATATCGGAATTTTCAGGCGCTAAACGGTCTTACTATGAATGTTCCCAAAGGCGCAATCTATGGTTTTGTTGGGAAAAACGGTGCAGGTAAGACAACATTAATACGCTTGATTTGTGGTTTGCAGGAACCGACAGGCGGAGCATATTGTTTATACGGCATTGCTAACGGAAGCAGGGATATTTGCAAATCCCGCCGCCGTATAGGTGCTGTTGTGGAGACACCTTCTATTTATCAGGATATGACTGCGGAGGAAAATTTAAAGCAGCAGTATCTTGTTCTGGGACTTCCGTCATTTGACGGCATTTCTGAACTTTTAAAGCTGGTGGGCTTAGAGAACACTGGGAAGAAGAAAGCGAAAAATTTTTCCCTTGGTATGAAGCAGCGTTTGGGGATTGCGGTTGCGCTGGCAGGTAACCCGGACTTTCTGGTTCTGGATGAACCGACAAATGGGCTTGACCCGCAGGGTATCGTAGAGATGCGGGAGCTTATTTTAAAATTAAATCGCGAAAAACAAATTACGGTACTCATTTCAAGTCATATTTTAGATGAGCTTTCAAGGCTTGCGACACATTATGGAATTATTGATAACGGACACATGGTAAAAGAGCTGAGTGCAGAAGAACTGGACGCAGTCTGTCGGAAATGTATCTGTATGGAAGTGTCGGATACAACGATATTGGCGCGTGTACTGGATGCGATGCATCTGGAATACAAAATTACTTCAGAGACAAAAGCAGATTTGTATGCACAAGTTTCTGTGACACAGCTTGTAACTGCACTGGCAGAGGCAGGTTGTGAAGTATTATCTATGCAGGAAAAAGAGGAGAGTCTGGAAAGTTATTATCTTACTCTGACAGGAGGTGGACGTTATGCGTAAGTTGTTGTCGGCAGATTTTTCACGGTTACGGAAAAGTAAGGTTTTCTGGGGATTAGAGCTGGCAGTGTTTGCCTGCGGTGTATTTTTTTATTTTTTAGTCTGGTATAATGTGCAGAATTTGGGAACGGAATGGCTTTTAAAAAATGCAGATATCTATTTTTTCTGTCTTATGTTGTATGGAATGGGTATTTTACCGGCTATTTTTTCCAGTTATTATGTAGGAGTGGAATATTCAGACGGAACAATGCGCAATAAATTGTATGTAGGTCATTCACGGAGAGATATTTATTTCAGTAAATGGATAGTCATAGCGGTTGTTTCTGTCATATTTCTGCTTACTTATTTCTTGTCGGCAGTGATAGTAGGGATTCCGACTTCCGGTGTGGAAGTGGTGACGGCAATTCAAGATATAGGACCCCGTATATGCATGAGTCTGGTAATTGTACTTGCATATACATCGCTTTTTACATTGACTTCAATGCTTGATTCCAATAAGGCGCGCAGTGTAGCAGTAAATATTTTTCTTTCACTGGGGATTTTGCTGGCCGGTATTTTACTATATATGCAGCTTGCGCAGCCAGAATATACATCCCGTATGATAATGCAGGCGGATGGAAGCTATATTCGGGAGAATGGAGTGTTAAATCCGAATTATGTGAGTGGAACATCACGGACACTTTTGAGTATTGTTTCGGCGTTTCTGCCTTCGGCGCAGGCATTGTATGTGGCAGAGGGAAGTGCTTTGATATATGGAGCGGTGGCAATGCTTGTATTAACGCTGGTATGCACTGTGTTGGGAAGCTGTCTGTTCCAAAAGAAGGATATCAAATAAAAGAAGAATAATAATTATGAAGATACTGAATAATTATGGAGAATATTAAATCAGCGGAGAGAAGAAGGAGAAGTTCATGGAACATCTGTTGTTAAGCATCATTGGAATTTTGGCTGTTATCATTGTGGTACTGCTTGTGAAGATTTATTTTTGGCGGAAAGCTGCACGGGAGATTACGGAAGGCCTTCATACATGTTTGACAACAGATACTAACACCCTGATTACCATATCTTCCCGAGATGCTTGCATGCGCCGGCTGGCATCGGAAATGAATGCACATCTTGCACTTTTAAGGAAAGAACACCTGCGGTATCAGCAGGGAGATTTGGAGTTAAAAGAAGCGGTGACGAATATTTCGCACGATTTGCGGACACCGCTTACTGCAATCTGCGGGTATCTGGACTTATTGGAGCGGGAGGAAAAAAGTGAAACGGTTTGCCGTTATCTTTCGCAGATAAAGAATCGGACAGAGGCTTTAAAACATCTGACAGAAGAATTGTTCCGGTATAGTATCGTGGAATCTGTGCAGGAGCTGAAAAAGGAGCGTGTGAATGTCGTGGGGATTCTGGAAGAAACACTGCTGGCTTTTTATGCAGCTATGCAGGAGGCGGCAATCGAACCGGAGATTCATCTTCCGGATGAACCGGTCTGGTGTGACGCGGATGCGGACGCAGTCAGCCGTATTTTTTCTAATATCATTAGTAATGCTTTGAAATATTCGGATGGCGATTTGCTTGTAAAGATGGAACAGGACGGAAGGATTACATTTTCGAATACTGCCTCAAAACTGGATGCAGTTATGGCGGGCAGACTTTTTGAGCGGTTTTATACTGTTGCGTCAAACCGGAATGCTACCGGACTGGGGCTTTCTATTGCACGGATTCTGACAGAGCGTATGGGTGGCAGCATTGAAGCAGAATATCAGAATGAAAGACTGGAAATAAAAATTTCTCTTGCCTGATATATGTTCCGGTGATATACTGTAAAACAATTGCAAAGACAACTGACAAGACAGTTGCAAACACAGTGGAGGATGTTATGGAACAGGTAAGAGCATTTTTAAAGAGGAAAAATATTGAGATTTCTGTAAAACGTTATTTTATTGATGCATTGGGAGCAATGGCACAGGGGCTTTTTGCGTCTTTGTTAATCGGAACGATTATCGGAACACTCGGAACACAATTTGACATTGAGATTTTCGCAACGGTTGGAAACTATGCAAAAGCAGCAGTAGGACCGGCAATGGCAATTGCTATCGGTCATGCTTTGCAGGCACCGCAGTTAGTTCTTTTTTCACTGGTGGCAGTAGGAGCGGCTGCTAATGAACTGGGCGGAGCAGGCGGTCCATTGTCAGTGCTGATTGTAGCGATTGTTGCGGCAGAGCTTGGGAAGGTGGTTTCTAAGGAGACCAAAATTGATATTATTGTGACACCATTTGTTACAATTTTTACCGGTGTCGTTTTGTCTGTCTGGTGGGCACCGGCAGTAGGAGCGGCTGCAAGTACATTTGGCAATGCGGTTATGTGGGCAACAGAGCAGCAGCCGTTTATTATGGGAATGATAGTATCGGTAGTCGTAGGTATTGCACTGACCCTTCCAATCAGCAGTGCAGCAATTTGTGCAGCTTTAGGACTTACCGGTTTAGCGGGTGGTGCGGCAGTCGCAGGTTGTTGTGCGCAGATGGTAGGTTTTGCAGTTTTAAGTTTTCGTGAAAATAAATGGGGCGGATTTTTTGCACAGGGAATCGGAACTTCCATGCTTCAGATGGGAAATATTGTAAAAAATCCAAGAATCTGGCTTCCGGCAATTTTGACTTCTGCAATTACCGGACCGATTGCGACTTGTGTATTTGGTCTCGAAATGAATGGGGCAGCGGTATCCTCCGGTATGGGTACCTGCGGTCTGGTAGGACAGATAGGTGTGTACACGGGTTGGATTGCCGATATTGCAGCCGGTACCAAAGATGCCATTACAGCGATGGACTGGATAGGACTGGTCTTAATCTGTTTTGTTCTGCCGGGGGTGCTGACATGGATATTCGGACTTTTCTTCCGAAAAATAGGCTGGATTCAGGAAAATGATTTGAAACTGGATTTGTAACCATTTTACAAAAATTTTAGAAAGAATATCTTCCGAAATCCTCACATATAATTAGTTTTGTGGTATAATGAGGAAAGGAGAAAATGTTTACAGAAAGGTATGGTTACATATATGGAGCAAACTTTTTCCGCGGGAGAGGGAATTGATAGTTGGAATGCTACGATGTTTTTGTATAGTTCCGCATTGAAAGAAGTTAAGACAAAAGTTGAAATATTAAATGATGAATTCCAACAGGTGCATCAGTATAATCCAATTGAATATGTAAAATCACGTCTTAAGACACCGGAGAGTATTGTTAAGAAGTTAAAAAGGCATGGTCTTGAGACTTCCATTGACAATATGGTGAATCATATTAAGGATATTGCAGGTATTAGAATCGTATGTTCTTTTACGGATGATATTTACCGCTTGGCGGAAATGATTGGAAAGCAGAGAGATTTGACGGTTGTTTCCGTTAAGGATTATATTAAGAATCCGAAGGACAGTGGTTATAAGAGTTATCATATGTTGGTCACAGTACCGATTTACATGTCAGACCGTGTGGTGGATACGAAAGTTGAGATTCAAATTCGAACGATTGCCATGGATTTCTGGGCAAGTCTGGAGCACAAGATTTATTATAAGTTTGAGGGAAATGCACCGGATTACATTAGTCAGGATTTAAGAGACTGTTCAGAAATCGTGTCCATGCTGGATGCGAAGATGTTACAACTAAATGAAGCTATTTTAGAAGCCAAGGCAGCACAGGAAGAACGCGAAAGGTAACAGATAGATGAACATTATTAATGTGGAAAATATCACAAAGTCATACACAGAAAGGAAGCTTTTTCAGAAAGCTTCTTTCTATTTGCAGGAAAATGAGAAAGTTGGAATAATTGGTATCAATGGAACCGGTAAATCTACTTTGCTGAAGATAATCGCAGGTATGGAAGAGCCGGAGGAGGGCTCTGTTATCAAAGCAAATCATGTTGTAGTGCATTATTTGCCGCAGAATCCGGAATTTGATCCGGAGATGACGGTAATGGAGGCAGTAACAGCACATACGAAGGGCGAACATGGACAGCGGGATGTCATGGCGGAGAACTGGAATTTGGAAAGTGAAGCAAAGTCTATGATGACCCGTCTTGGAATTACGGATTTTTCCCAAAAGGTCGGTGAATTATCCGGGGGACAGCGTAAACGTCTGGCACTTGTGGCAGCGTTAGTCATTCCGTGTGATGTGCTGCTTTTGGATGAGCCGACAAACCACTTGGATTCAGCTATGGCAGACTGGCTGGAGGAAACTTTAAAAAAATGGCGTGGTTCACTGGTGATGGTAACGCATGACCGTTACTTTTTGGATAGTGTGTGCAACCGCATTATTGAGATTGACAGGGGAAGTATTTATAGTTATGACACGAACTATTCCGGTTATTTGGAACGCAAGGCAGAACGAGAGGAAAGTGTCCAGGCAAGCGAACGGAAACGCCAGTCGATTTTGCGGAAAGAATTAGAGTGGGTAAAACGTGGTGCAAGAGCACGTACAACTAAGCAAAAGGCCAGGTTACAGCGGTATGAGGATTTGAAGAATCAAAGTGTTTTAGAATCAGATGGCAGTGTGGAAATGCATTCCGTGTCAACGCGTATGGGGAAGACAACGGTGGAATTGGAGCATATTTCCAAAGCGTATGGTGATAATGTATTGCTATGTGATTTTAATTATATTTTTCTGAAAAATGACCGCATTGGATTTGTAGGCCCTAACGGAAGCGGTAAGACTACACTGATGAAAATTATTACCGGAGCCTTAGAACCGGACAGTGGTAAGGTGGTCGTAGGACAGACGATTAAGATTGGTTATTACACGCAGGAATTTGTATCAGATGAACGTGCGGGACTTGCTTATATGAATCCGGATGAAAAGGTGATAGATTACATTAAAAATACGGCAGAGTATGTCCGTACCGAAGAAGGACTTGTGTCGGCATCTTCCATGCTGGAGCGTTTTTTATTTCCGGCATCGGTGCAGTACAGTCCGATTGGTAAGCTGTCAGGAGGGGAGAAACGTCGTCTGAATCTGCTGCGGGTGCTTATGGAGTCTCCGAATGTGCTGGTACTGGACGAACCGACCAACGACTTAGATACAAAGACGCTGACGATTTTAGAGGATTATCTGGATAATTATGACGGTATCGTAATTACGGTGTCACATGACAGGTATTTCCTTGACCGTGTGGTACGCAGAATTTTTGCATTTGAAGGAAATGGAAAACTGAGGCAGTATGAAGGCGGATATACGGATTATGTAAATCGTGTGCGAGAGGAAGGCGGCATACCGGGAGGCTCTTCAAACAGTAAAAACGGCAATACTTCGCGAACAGTGACAGATGGGGCTTTGAATGACAAGCCGGATTCTAAGGCAACGTGGAAAAGCGGAGTGAAAAAACTGAAATTCACATACAAAGAAGAGCGTGAGTATGAAACGATTGAGGCGGATATCGAAGCATTGGAGACAAAGATTGAGGAACTGGATGCGAAGATGCTGACCGTTGCCAGCGATTTCGGAAAACTGAATGTACTGACGAAGGAAAAAGAGGACGCGGAGCATCAGTTGGAGGAGAAGATGGAACGCTGGGAGTACTTAGAGGACTTGGCGGAACGGATTGCGAAACAATAATACGCAAAGCGGTTGTAAAAACGAATTTACTGAGTCATGTATTAGCGCTGATATCGCAGTTTATTTCTTATATGGAACAGATTTTATGGTGTTATATCAAAAAACTTGAAATACTACTTTGTCATTTGTAAGAAATGTGATTTTTTATGTTCGCTAAAGGTTGAAACAAATTTCGGCGGCTGTCTGTATAACGCGAACTGCCTTTTATGGCTTGTATAGTGTTAGAAACACTACAAGGCATTAACCGGCACGTTCGTGTTATACAGACAGCCGCCGAGATTTGTTCAACGCATTAGCGTACACAAAACAATATTCTTACAAATGACAAAAAGTATTTCTAAGTTTTTCTCTAAAACACCATAAAATCTGTTCCATATAAGAAATACTTGCGATATTATCGCTAATACATGCCATAAAATTGTTTTACAACCGCTTTGTTATATTAACATTTCTCCGGTTCCGGATAAGTAATACCCTGTGTATCAACGGTTACTTTTTTCATAACACAGCCAACGATTGGTCTGTCCATGTAATCAGTCGGAATACCGGCGATTTCATTTACGACTTCCATACCTTCGATAAGCTTACCGAATGCAGCGTAAGAACCATCTAAGTGCGGAGAAGTTTTGTGCATGATGAAGAACTGTGAACCGGCTGAGTCCGGATGCATAGCTCTTGCCATGGATAAAACGCCTTCAGTGTGTTTTAAATTGTTCTCAAAGCCATTCTGGTTAAATTCGCCTTTGATGCCGTATCCCGGACCACCCATACCGGTTCCGTCAGGACATCCGCCCTGAATCATAAAGCCCGGAATGACGCGGTGGAAGATAAGACCATCATAGAAGCCTTTTTGAACAAGACTGATAAAGTTATTAACTGTATTTGGAGCGATTTCAGGATAAAGCTCCGCTTTCATGATTGTACCATTTTCCATTTCGAATGTTACGATTGGATTTGCCATAATTGTTCTCCTGTTCTATACTGATATTATTATAATGATATTGGGTTTAAAAGTACCTTTCAACCACAACATCATTTTTATAATATCATAGCGTAAAACAGATATTTCGTAAAGAGGAAGGTTGCGGAGTTAAGATGAAAATTATTATTTGGGAGTTGCCGGAACGAGAAATTGCATATCTTAAAGAAAACTGTGCGGAATACTTTGTAAACGGGATAATTTGTGTTATGACGCAGGACAATTCTGCAGAGCTATATGGAGCAATAAAAAGTGGCAGATTACTGGCACAAGAAGTAATTATTATTTCAGAGGTGAGGGAGATTCTTGCGGAAAGCAAAAGAGCAGGGATGATAACAATTGCGTATCTGCCTCCGAAGGATACCATGACAGAAGAAGTGTCAGGGGAATGCGGAGAAGCGGAGCCGGAATTCCCAAGTGTAGATATAGTTGTAGAAGGGTTTGAAGAAGTTGATTTTGACTTTTTGGAAAAAATCTATCAGAGACATCATGATATTCCGTGGAAGATATTAGAAACAGAGCGTCTTTTTGTTCGGGAATTAGCTCTTACAGATATGGATGCACTTTTCGAACTGTATTCATATGAAGGTATGACGGATTACATGGAAGGCCTGTATTCATATGAAGAAGAATATGAATATCAGAAAGCATATATTGAAAATATGTACCGATTCTTTGGATATGGTATGTGGCTGGTTTTTGAAAAGAAAACCGGAAAATTAATAGGAAGGGCAGGCGTAGAGCACAGGGAAGCGTTGGATGGAGAACTGGAATTGGGATACGCTATCGGAAAACCTTGGCAGGGAAAAGGCTATGCAACAGAAGTTTGTCTGGGGATTTTAGCATATGTGAAGGAAGAACTTGGATTTGAAAAAATATGTAGCCTTGTACAACCGGAGAATGCGACATCACTTCATGTATTGGAAAAATGTGGCTTTTTGTTGGATGGAGAACGGATACTCTCCGGTGTAAATTACAAAAAATATAAGAAAACCTTCTAAATTAGCATGAAAACCCCATGTTGGCGGGATTAAAACATTGCTTTTTAGGAGAAAATAAAATATAATATTTAGATACTATTTTCGATAAAAGAGAGTGATGT
>CAYMTX010000053.1:0-14451 GCA_964393475.1 uncultured Roseburia sp.
GGATTACATAATCAACCTCATCCGGGTCACAGTTTGTATCAACGATAGCTACTACCGGGATACCAAGCTTTTTAGCTTCTGAAATAGCAATCTTTTCTTTTCTCGGGTCAACAACGAACATAACGCCCGGAAGTTCCTTCATATCCTTAATACCGCCAAGGTTCTTTTCAAGCTTATCTCTCTGATTCTTTAGCTTAATAACTTCCTTCTTCGGCAATAGGTCGAATGTACCCTCTTCTTCCATTCTGTTAATTTGAGCAAGTCTCTCAATTCTCTTCTCGATTGTCTGGAAGTTTGTCAACATACCGCCCAACCAACGGTTGTTTACATAGTACATACCAACACGCTCTGCCTCTTCCTTAATTGAGTCCTGAGCTTGCTTCTTTGTACCAACGAACAATACGCTCTTACCGCTTGCAGCGATGTCACGAACAAAATAGTAAGCTTCCTCTACCTTCTTAACTGTCTTCTGAAGGTCGATGATATAGATACCATTTCTCTCTGTGAAGATATATGGAGCCATTTTAGGATTCCATCTTCTTGTCTGATGTCCGAAGTGAACACCTGCTTCTAATAACTGTTTCATTGAAATAACACTCATTTTTCTACCTCCATGGTTTTGTTTTCTTCCACGTACCTCATCCTTGGGACAACCAAACTGGCACCGGTCCTTCAGTCAGTACATGTGATTAATAATTGTTGACAATTGGAATATTATTTTACCAATTGTATGAACCTTGTCGATTATAACACGACAAGGCTCTATGTGCAAGTATTTTTTACTAAAAATTTACTATTTGAATTTACTATTATTTCTTTATTGGTCCTGCTTTTAAAATCTGATAGACTTCGCTATTAGTAGCACCATATGGAATTTCATACTCACCTACAACAATGGAAGTGGCATATCCTACTTCTACCAAGTACTGTCTCAATTCTGATGCACTGTCAATCACACCATTGTCTTCTAATTCTTGACAAATCAAACGCGGAACACTTCCCGCCGGAATTACAAGCCGATACATCTCACTGGTGGAATCCGGCTCGTTTTCTGTAGCAGTTTCCGTTTCTGTAATTACTTCTGTTTCTGTAACATTCTCGGTCTCCGGTGTTACAATAACTGCCGGGTCTTTTTGAGTTTCTGTCTCACTTTCAGTTTCCCGCTCTGTCTCCTTATTTAACTCTGAATTAGAAAACAACGGGTCTTCCTTCTTTACCATTCCCATTGCTTCTGCCCGAGCTATAATTTCTTCATCCGTCAGCTCTTTACTATATCCCGAATAAGCAATCATTAAAACAATTGTCGTAATAACAATGCCAATTCCCAATCCTCGCAAATAATACTTAAATTTCACTTATTCCTCTTCCCCTTTATATAAACCAATTACCAGGCTGACTTCACCCACGCCAAGATTCAGCTTCTTTGCAATCTCAACTTTGCTAAGTCCTTCTTTATGTAATGCCAAAATCATATCGTTATGATTAACTGCATCTCCATAAACTTCCATTTTCTCTTCGTTTTCTTCTTTCTCTTCGTTTTTCGAATTTTCTGCTTCATAAGCAGCTTTCGCTGCTATGGCCTGTTCTAAATAATTCACATTGGTTGTTTCTACACTCTTCGTCGGCTTATAAGCTTCAACCGGTTGCCGGATACCATCTTGCATGTTACGGATATTCGCTGCCAACCTCTGTAAATCTCCTGTCAGAGAAGTCATCTCTGTATGTTTATCATTCAACATACTATATAAGAACATAATCTCATCATGTGTCTTATTCATACTTTCCATTACAGTATCAGAATATTCGTTGATTGCCATAATTTTCATATTCGATTCCCGTTCTAACGCGATTTCTACTTTTTCTGCTACTTCTTCAACCTTCTCCTCTACTACTGTATCAATTTGACTTTCTGCATTCTCCATGCCTTTACCAATAATTCTCTTTAACTCATTATCACTTAATTCTGCAATACGATTAATTTCTGTTCCCGAAAGTTTTTCCGAAACAAAAAAACTCCCTACCATAAAAACGCATCCGATTAACAATAATGCAATTTCAATTCCCGTCATTGTAACTACCTTTATCCTTATATTTTAACATCAAAACGGTTTGTCTGACCTTTCAACCTGACTTTTCCTGTATTCTTCGATTCATCCTGTTCATTCTTTTTCTTTTGTTCCTGCCGCTGATATGAACCTTTTCCTTTTTCTTTGGCATCATATCGGTAATTCGCATTCTCTTTTTTTTCCGTTCCGGTCACTTTATGTGTTAATTCATGTTCTTGCTTCACCTGCTGGGTTTGAATTCCTTGCTGCTCTACAACCGGCTTATTATCTTCATTCTGTTTAACTATCCCCACATCATTAGTCCGTTGAATCATCGCATGTAACCCTAATGGCGTAATTGACATAAGCCTTCACATCCTTTCCGGATTTATGGTTCATTAATAAGAATGTCCATATAGTTTCCTAATTTTTTACGCATCTTCAACAATGCTTTCGTATGAAGCTGCGATACTCTGGATTCTGAAACTTCCAAAATATTGCTGATTTCTTTCAGTGTCAATTCTTCGTAATAATAAAGTAAAATAACTTTACGTTCTTTTTCCGTCAATGTTTCCAGAGTCTCATTCAACATCTGTTTCAGTTCATCCTCGGCAACCTTATCTTCCGGCTGCTGGAAATGAGAGTTCTTATGAGCATCCATAACAGGTTCACTGCCCTGTTCTAAATATTCATTCAAGGACACTACATTGGTCACCTTAAGCTGTGATTGCCAATTCAGCAATTCATCATCGGAAATTCCAAGTTCTACTGCCACTTCTTCGTCAGAAGCATTTTTTCCGGTGCGCATCTCAATCTGTTTAATCGCTTCATCGATACGTTTCTGCTTTTGACGGACAGTCCTTGGAATCCAGTCCATTTTACGAATCTGGTCCAATATGGTACCTCGAATACGAAGACTGGCATACGTTTCAAATTTGACTTCTTTTCCGAGATCAAATTTATCAATCGCATCGATTAATCCAAAAATACCATAACTCACCAAATCTTCATATTCCACATTGTATCCTAGATACATACTCAGTCTGCCGGCAACAAGCTTTACCAGCGGTGCATATTCCAAAATTATCTGCTCCCGCAGTTGCGGTGTTTTATTCTTTTGGTATTCTTCCCATAACTTTTCTTTATCTATCGTTTTCATATAATCCCCAATATCTATTCGTCGCCTTCTTCACTTTCCGAATCGATATTTTCTTTCATGTCTTCTGTTTCCTCAACAGTCTTTTCTTCCTCAGACTGCCTCACTGAAAAATTCTTGTCAATGATTATTTTCACGATACATCCCAATACATAAAAAATGATTAAGACCGTCAACACCATCGTGAAAAAATGCGTCGTCTCATAATGATATATAAAGCCCAACATACATGCCATTGCACCTGCCACTAACATTAACATGGCAGGGATTGATTTTGTTTTCATAATCTTCGAATTCCTTTTCTAAATTACTTTCAATGGTCTGCCGACTGCTTTTATGTGAAAATCCCCTGTTTCACAATGTAATTCTACCGTTCTACCATAATTAAGTCCGGTATCTTCGGCCACTAAACGAATTCCTTTTTGTTTCAAGATCCGCTTTGCAGTTTCTGCATTTCTTTCACCAATATTTCCAATAGATGAAACACTTGTTGTCTCAAACATTTTTGCCCCGCCGGCAATTTTCGCAACTAAACGCTGTCTGTTAGCTCCTGCGGCAACTACTCTCCTTAACAATTCATCTATTCCTGTATCAGCAAATTTCGCGATATTTTCATGATTGCGCACTTGTGTACTATCCGGAAGCATATAGTGTACCATGCCTCCGATTTTAGTCACCGGATCATACAACGTTAACCCAATACATGACCCCAAACCAAGCGTAGTGATAACATCGGGAGCTTTGCAAATATTCAAATCGGCCATACCAACTTTGATTACATTTCCCATCGCTATTCTTCTCCTTATATTTGGATTCCGAGTGAAGTTAAAATCTTATCATAGGATTCCGGCTCCGGCATTAAAATAAAATATCCGTTAATTGCTACCTCTGCATTAATTTCCGTCTGAATCATCAATGCTTTATCGCCCATCATACCAAACTGGATTGCCGGAACACTTAGAATAGCAGCTGCCATATCTACTGCAATATAAGGCACCGATGGAGCAATACTCATCTTTGTTAAAGTAGATAATGCAGTCAAATATGAAGCTGCAATAATATTGCCAACTTCTTTTAAGACGGATAAATCCATCTCATCGAATGGTTCGTTATATGACATTTCTCTGCCAAGAAGAGTATTTACAAGGTAATGTCCGGATTCGATGTCTAACAGAAACATCATACTGCCATTAATATCATTCTGCACTTCCAGAAAAATACCGATAATAGTATCATCTTCCTCACCTACTGCCGTACCCAGTTCCGATACTTCCAAAAGTTTTACACTCGGAACGCTCATATCAAATCGTGCCCCTACCATTTTCGCAATTGCCGTAGTTGCATTACCCGCACCGATATTACCAATTTCTTTTAATACGTCCATGTACATATTGTTTACTTCTTCTAACGAGAATTTGCCCATAATGTGCCCATTCCTTTCTCTTGTCTTGAATACAACATAGTGAGACCATGACGGTCTCACTATGCTAATAATTTCTGTTACATTTTTATGCGTTTTCTTCTACAATAGCATTAATATCAAATAAGGAAATCAACTCTTCGCCATGCTTACCAACACCATTGATAAAACTGCCTTTTCTGCTTCCCTTTTCAATCTCGTCTGTTGCCAATGTAACGACTTCTTTTACTTCGTCAACAATAATACCAAGCATTCCTTTTTCTTCCAGTTTTAAAATAATAATTCTACTGGCATTTGTAAACTGATCATCTTCCAGTCCCATTTTTAAGCGAATGCTCATAACAGGAACGATTTCTCCACGAAGGTTAATAATCCCTTTAAAATGGCTCTGAGCCTTTGGAACTCTTGTTATCTTCTGCATACGAACAATATTATCAATAAAGCTGATATCGATGCCATACTGTTCACTGCCAATTTTAACAACGATATACTGTTTGCTATCGTTTTCTATCATATCTAAACTATTTGTCATGTCTGTTACCCCCATTACATTAATGTGTTAACATCCAAAATTAATGCCACTTCACCATCACCAAGGATTGTTGCGCCACTAATAATCTTGTTGTTATTGATGTAGTTACCGAGTGCTTTAATAACGATTTCCTGCTGTCCCATTAAGTTGTCTACAACCAGACCAGCCTGACTATCGCCCTTCTTAACAATAACTACTGTAAGGTTTTCCGGATCATCCTGACCATCATTGATGTCCAGAATCTTATCCAAACGAACAAGCGGAATAACAGCTCCACGAAGGTGAATTACTTCTTTCGCTTCTACATATTTAATCTCATTAACCGGTATACTTTCAATATTAGCGATAGAACCTAATGCAATTGCATATTTCTCGTCTCTGACTTCAACCATTAATGCCTGAATAATAGCAAGTGTCAATGGAAGTCTGACTGTAAATGTAGTTCCTTCGCCTAATACTGTCTGAACTTCAACATCACCGCCAAGAGCCTCGATATTAGACTTAACGACATCTAATCCGACACCTCGACCTGAAATATCACTAATCTTCTTCGCCATTGAGAAGCTTGGAAGGAATAACAGGTTGATAATTTCTTTCTGTGTCATATTCTCAGCCTGTTCCGCTGTAATTGTACCACGCTCGATTGCTTTATTCTTAACCGCTTCTACATCAATACCATTACCATCATCACCAACTTTGATAATTACGTTGTTACCTTCCTGATAAGCATTCAAGAAAATGCTACCAACCTCTGGTTTTCCTCTCTGGATACGAACATCATTTGGCTCTAAACCATGATCTGCAGAGTTACGTAATAAGTGCTGTAATGGATCTCCAATCTGGTCAACTACTGTACGGTCTAATTCTGTCTCTTCACCTGTCATGTACAATTCCATTTTCTTTCCTAACTGACGGGAAAGGTCACGAATCATACGTGGGAATTTATTAACCGTGCTTTCGATTGGAACCATTCGAACCTTCATAACAGACTCATGTAAGTTCGTTGTAATACGTTCCAAATACTCAATCTGTTCGTTGAAAGACTGGTTCTGGAAAGAACCTGCCTCTGATGAACTGATGGAAACCAGACTGTTCTTTGCAATAATAAGCTCAGACACCTGATTCATTAATGCATCCAATTTTTCAATATCTACACGAACAGTTCTTCCGGTCACTGCTTTTGCCGGTGTCTGCTTCTTTGCTGTCTGTGTAGCAGATGTCTGTGCCGGAGTCTGTGCAACTGTTGTTGTATTTGCAGGTGCACTTACTGCAGATGTTTCTACCACCGGTTCTTCCACTACTTCTGCCACCAGTTCTTCTTTTTCGTCATTACCTGCGATATCTGCATAAGAAACTAAACCACCTACAACGGATTCTATTTCTGAAACCGAACCCGCAGCTTTGCTGATTTTATCAAATTCTTCTTCTGTTTCCATAAAGAAGCTGAAGTCAAATTCAAACTTCTCGTCTTCGATATCCTGTGAACTCGGACGATACACAAGAATATTACCAAACTCTTCCACTGCTTTAAATACTAAAAATGCTCTTGCCGCCTTCAATAAGCAGTCTTTCTGAATATGTACTGTAACACCATATACTTTTGAGCCGGATTCTTCTGCCGTTTTAATTGCTTCTTTTTCTTCATCCGTTAATTCGATTTCAAGATAATTGGCATTACCTGCATGCTCCTTCTCGACTGTTTTTTCTTCCTCAGAAGGTTTTTGGGAAGGTGCCGGAGCTCCGTTTGCAGCAGCAATGAAATCATTTAATTCTTTGATAATCATTTCATTGTCTTCTGTTCCTTCATCAGAGCTTGCTTTTACATTATTTAAATAACCATCAATTGCATCAAGACATTTGAAAAGTAAATCAATCATCGCGCTGTTCACACTGATTTTTTCACTACGTACTTCCTGGAATACGTTTTCCATATCATGTGTCAAATGCTGCATACGCTTGAATCCCATTGTACCGGCCATTCCCTTTAAGGAGTGTGCTGCACGGAATACTTCATTGATTGTATCTTTGTTATCAGGTTCTTTCTCTAAAACCATGATACAATCACTTAATGTCTGCACGTGTTCACTGGTTTCATCAATAAAAATCTCAAGATATTGGCTTACATCCATAATTATTGTACCCCCACATTTTTTGTGATTGTTGCTGCAACTTTATCTAACGGAACTACTTCATTAACGATACCTGTCTCTGCTATTGCCTTTGGCATACCATATACAATACAGCTTTCTGCATCCTGCGAAATAACATAAACCGGTTTCGCTTTCTCCAGAGAAAGAATGCCATTGGTTCCATCTGCGCCCATACCGGTTAATACTACACACACTATCTGGTCATATCCACTCTCTTTGAGCGAATCATAGGTAATATTAGCACATGGTCTTAAACCACCGATTGCCGGCATATCATTTAATGCAATGACATGTCCGCCTGACGTTTTCTTTACTTCCATATGCTTACCACCCGGAGCTACATATACAACGCCTTTCTTTAAAACGTCACCATGTTCTGCTTCTTTAACGGTTATTGCACTGGTTTCATTCAAACGGTCTGCCATAGATTTGGTAAATCCGGCCGGCATATGCTGCACTAATACCATAGGCGCATCCAGATTCTTTGGAAGGAGCGGAATTACACTCTGTAATGCCTTCGGTCCTCCCGTTGAACAGGCAAGTGCAACAATCTTGTTATGTCCTTTTACGTTATTTACTGCCGGTCTGGTAACTGCCGGTCTAGCCGGTGCAACAGTTCTTGCAGTCACACCCGTTGTGAAAGAAGTCCTCCGAATCCGCTCTGTTTTAAGAACAGCGTTCAAAACCTCTAACAGACGCTTCTTAAACTTCTCACCTTTTGCTTCGATAACATTATCCGGTTTTGTAACAAAATCAATTGCGCCAAGTTCCATCGCAAGAATGGTAACTTCTGCATCTTTGGTAGTCATAGTACTTACCATAATAACGGTTGCTTTGATTTTCTCTTTCTGCAAACGTTCCAGAAGTTCAAGACCATTCATACGCGGCATATTAATGTCTAATACCACTCCATCATATTTAGTGGTCTTTAACTTTTCATATGCCTCAAGTCCGTCCCGACATACATCCGTTGCCTGAAATGTACTATCTGTGTTGATTATATCACAGATAACCCTTCTCATGAGTGCAGAGTCATCAACTACTAAAATATTTTTCTTCATAGCAATTAACCCTTCTCTTTCTGGCGATTTTTTCGCTCTTCTTCAAAAATATATCGAATTATTTCTTCACGAATCTTATCGTCTTCTATGTGAAATTTAATACGACTTTCATATAATACGTTAGCTGAAGTATGTACTACAACATTTGCGATTACACTGCCGATTATATGAAATTGCCGATCCATCTTATCATTCGTCAATCGCAACCTTACCAGAACTCTATCACCGGGTTTTAACTCTTGTGGTGACCTAAACTTCATACCACCACCACTAAGATCAACCATTACCCCTTGATAGGACTGCATTTTCAATTCACCAGCTGCCATATCACGTATGATATCGTCTGCTGAATTCATATTTTTCTGTTCCTCTTCCAATTCATAGAACACAAAATCTATAGCACAATTATACCGGTAAAACTCTCTTCTTTGGAATTTTTCTAATGTTGTTCGAAGCTGAACTTCCAACATATAAAATCCATCTTTTTTATATCGTTCTACAATCTGACCGATGCTCCTATATAAACTGCCATTATAGCTATAAAAAACAAATTCAAACCGTACACCAAGCGGTAATAAAATCAGTCGCCCTTTTTCAGTCGGCATAGCAATCTCAAAATTACCGTTTTCTTTGATGTCAAGTACCTGACTTCTATATACCTCCGGTATTTCTTTACTCTTGTCTGTGCTTTCGATTTGTTGTACTAACCGAATATCGATTTTATCCCCTACACGAATAACATCTGAAACAGTCATAACGCAACTCCTTCTCTATCGATTCATAAATTTGCTAATTAACTTTGTAATTCCCCATTTTGTACTGACAACTGCTTCTTCCTCATTCATAATCGCTTTTGCGATTGATTCAAACGCCTCTGCCGATTTCGAATTTGGACTGCAAAGCGATACCGGTTTCTGCTGTCGCACTGCTTTTTCCAATGCACTGTCCTGTGGAACAGCACCTAGATAATGAATCTTTCCTTCCAAAAATTGTTTTACAACAGAATCTAATTTTTCAAACAACTGTCGCCCTTCTTCTGCGCCGGATACACGGTTTGCAACCACATAAATCTGTGACTGATTCTTGGCAAAATCCGGATGATGATATAATGCCTTTAACAAAGAATATGAATCCGTCAAAGAACTTGGATCCGGTGTCGATACCAAAAGCACTTCCGGGCTTGCAAGCACAAACTCCAATACTGCATCCGAAATGCCTGCACCAGTATCCACAATAATAATATCTGTCATAGTTCCCAACTTTTCCAGACACTTTACAAGATACATAATCTGTTCTCTGGTCAGATTATTAAGTCCTAAAATCCCCGAACCACCGGAAATAAACCCAATTTCCATAGGTCCCTCAGTAATAATCTCACTAATATCTTTACCATGGTAAATCAAATCACTGAGATTGAATTGAGGAATTGCCCCAAACATTACCTCAACGTTTGCAAGTCCAAAATCAGCATCGAATATTAATACCCGCTTGCCCATTTTTCGGAATTGTATCGCAAGATTAACGGAAAGATTGGACTTTCCGACACCACCTTTTCCACTGGTTACGGTAATGACCCTGGCTGTATGACGAATCACTTTTTGATTCTGTTTTTTTATCACATTCCTAAGCTGTTGAGCCTGGTCCATAATTTTACTTGCCTCCAAGCAACTGTTTTACTATCCTCTGTGAATTAAATTCTTCAATATCATCCGGAACATTCTGTCCTGTAGTCATATAAGACAGCTTTGCACCGGAATACAAACGAATATTTAATAAGTTACCATAGGATGTTGTTTCGTCTAGTTTTGTAAATATCAATTTGTATTTTGCAATTTCCCGATAAGAATCTACTATTTCTAATAAATCTTTATATTTTGTAGTAGCACTCAGCACTAAAAACACTTCATAATTGTACTGCTCGTCCAATCCTACAATTAAATTCTTCGTATCCATGCGTTGTTCGTCGTTCCTATGAGAAAAACCTGCCGTATCAACGAAAATCAAATCGTAGTCATTGAATTTTTCAACAGACTGATTCAACTCTTCTGCACTATATACGATACTCATAGGTGCCTCTAAAATGTTCGCATAAATATGTAACTGCTCTGTGGCCGCAATTCTATATGTATCTGCCGTTACAAATGCAACCTTCTTTTCTTCTTCCACTTTGTATTTCGAAGCAATTTTAGCAATTGTTGTCGTTTTACCTACACCTGTTGGTCCGATAAAAAAAACTACTTTTGGTTTCTTTCCCTCCGTACTGATACTGCACGGCTCACCAAACTTTAAAATCATTTTCTGATAAACATTGGACAAAATAACATCTACACTACTATTCGTATTTGCCATTTTCTCTGCTTCATCCAAAATCTGATTTACATACTTTTCATTTACTTCATTATCAAGTAAAGTACGATACAACATTTTCATAAACTTAAAGTTTTCCATGTTCTGTATCGTTGTTTCCGGAATATCGGTCTTTTTATTTTCTTCCGTTGAAAATTTCTTTTCTAAAATATTAGAAAGATTTTCAAGTTTTCTCTCTATTTCCTCATGATTACTCATCTTATTACCTGCGGTGTAATCCACCATGGATGCGGCAACCGTTGCAGATGGTTTTGTCTGGTTGTAAACTAACTGAGTACTTGCTTCAGATGCATTTACCGGAACATAATCCTGTGATGGAATTACGATTTTTTCATCAGCCGTCAGATTAATCGTCTCTGTACCTCTTTTAATACTCTGATTTGCAACCGTGTTCACAAACTTATCTTTTTCCTCAA
The DNA here is from genome assembly GCA_964393475.1 of uncultured Roseburia sp. Classification (GTDB taxonomy): domain Bacteria; phylum Bacillota; class Clostridia; order Lachnospirales; family Lachnospiraceae; genus Roseburia. Next base: position 11,148 of record CAYMTX010000053.1, read on the forward strand.
TTGCAGCTGTAACCTCATAAGTTACTCCTTTAAAGAAGCTAAGAAAACCGGTTGGCTTCACTTCTTTTACATTCATTACAACTGCGCCTTCGCCAAATTCCTCTTTTGCCTTTGCAATTGCTGCTTCCTTTGTCTTTCCTATAAACTTCTTAATGGTCATTTATGCAGTCACCATCCCTACTGATTGTAATTCAACGTTGGATTCTACTTCGTTGTATGATACAACAATTAAGTCTTTAAAATAATCCTCTGTAAGTTTTTTAAAATACATACGCACAATCGGTGAAGTAATTACGATTGCACTTCTGCCCATCTTCTCCAGTTTTGAAACCTCTGCTTCTAGCGAATTCATAATGGCTCTGGTTTTTTCCGGATCTAATGTCAAATACGCGCCCTGTTCTGTCTGTTTTACAGATGCCATAATTTCCTGTTCAATTTTCGGGTCAAGTGTAATGACACTGGTAGTTTCGTTTGCAGGAAAGAATTTGCTTGAAATCGCGCGTTTTAAGCTTTGCCTTGTATATTCTGTCAATACATCCGTATCTCTTGTTGCAGATGCATGATCTGCCAACGTTTCAAAAATAGACAGCAAATCTCGTATAGAAATACCTTCACTAAGCAGATTCTGCAATACCTTCTGTACTTCTCCAAGCCCCAAAAGTTTTGGAATCAGTTCTTCTACTAACACAGGGTTTGTCTCTTTTAAGTTGTTTACCAAATTCTGTACATCCTGTCTTGTCAGTAACTCTGCAATATGTGAGCGGATTACTTCTGTCAAATGTGTTGCAATAATAGAAGGTGGATCTACAACTGTGTATCCTAAACTTTCAGCACGTTCACGCTGGCTTTCAGTAATCCAGATAGCCGGCAAATGGAATGATGGTTCAAAAGTAGGAATACCGGTGATTTCCTCTTCTACATAACCGGGATTCATTGCCATATAATGATCAAAAAGAATTTCTCCCTCTGTCACCTGAATTCCTTTAATCTTAATAATATACTGATTTGGATTCAACTGAATGTTATCACGCAAACGGATAATCGGCACAACTGTACCCAATTCCAACGCAATCTGTCTTCGAATCATAACTACTCGATCTAATAAATCACCGCCCTGATTCACATCAGCTAATGGAATAATACCATATCCAAACTCTAATTCAATCGGATCCACCTGAAGTAATGAAACCACATTTTCAGGTTTACGAATTTCCTCTGCTTCTTCTTCCGAAGCACTGATTTCATCTTCGATATCTTCAATCTGATTATTCTTATCAACCATACGTCCAATAACAATAAACATAATACCAAAGGCTGCAAATAACAAAGTGTTAAACGGTGTTACAATACCCAACAGAATAAAAGTAACACCTACTAAATACATAACTTTAGGTGTACCAAATAACTGTCCCAGCATTTCCTCTGCGAAATCATTCTCTTCAGAAGATTTTGTTACAAGAATACCGGTTGCAAGGGAAATGACTAAGGAAGGAATCTGCGAACAAAGACCATCACCTATTGTTAAAATACCATAACGTTCAAGAGCTTCCATAAATTCCAGCCCCTGATACAACATGCCCATTACAGAACCACCAACTAAGTTAATTACTGTTATGATAATACCGGCAGTAGCATCTCCCTTTACATACTTAGTTGCACCATCCATAGAACCAAAAAACGCAGATTCTTTCTGGATTTTATTTCTTCTGGCTCTTGCTTCTTTTTCTGTAATCGCGCCTGTATTCAAATCGGCATCAATCGCCATCTGTTTACCCGGCATCGCATCCAAAGTGAATCGTGCAGTTACTTCTGCTACTCGCTCAGAACCTTTATTGATTACAACGAACTGAATAATAATTAAAATGATGAAAACAATTGCGCCAATAACTAAATTACCACCACCTACGAACTCACCAAAGGTTTCAACTACGTTACCCGGTTCACCGGTTGTTAAAATCAACTTTGTAGAAGAAACGTTCAACGATATTCGAAAAATCGTAGTAAATAAAAGTAATGTCGGGAAAAAGGACATGTCCAACACTTCCTTGGCAAACAACACATTAAACAAAATTATTAATGATATGGAAATGTTCAGCGCCAGCATAACGTCCAGCAAAGTTGCCGGTATTGGCAAAATAAAAAACACGATCGCTGCGAGCAAATACAACGCAACACCAATATATGCTTTTTTCACCGCACTTTCCTCCTATCTTACCATTTATCCTGCCTTTCAATCAGGCATTTTTCATATTGTACACCATTGCCAGTACCTCAGCCACCGCCTGATACAACTCCGGCGGAATTTCCTGACCAATATCTACATTGGCATATAACATTCTGGCCAATGGTTTATTTTCTACTATTTCAACCCGATTTTCTTTCGCAATCTCTTTAATCTTCTGCGCCAGAAAATCTTCCCCCTTTGCCAATACTATCGGAGCCATTGATTTCTCTGCATCATACTGAATTGCTACCGCGTAATGGGTAGGGTTCGTGATAACCACATCTGCCTTAGGCACGTCTTGCATCATACGTCTTTGAGAAACTTCTCTCATTTTTTGACGCTGCCGACCTTTAATCTCCGGGTTACCTTCTGTATTCTTAAATTCATCCTTTACTTCCTGCTTAGTCATCTTCATATCTTCGTTAAACTTATGTTTACTATAAATATAATCTGCAATACCAACGATAAGATATGCTATGCTAATTTTCAAGCCTGTATCCAAAATAACGTTTCCCACTAATAATATCGCCTGATTAAGCGATATTTCATAAAGAATAAATAAATTATTTGCTTCTTCACGAATGGACGTGTACGCAATATATATAATCAACCCAATTTTCAGAATTGACTTAACCAATTCAAAAACGGAATCTGCTGAAAAAATTCGTTTAAATCCATTAATAGGATTAAATTTATCAAGCTTTGGCATCATCGGTTTCGTGGACACCTTCCATCCTACCTGATAAATACTAACCACTAATGTTATCGCTAATCCAAATGCAAAAAAAGGCAGGCATGTAATTAAAATTTGTAAAAACGAATTCGTTATAAGTGTACTGACCGCCTGTCCGGATACGTCTTTTGCATTGATTTTTACAAAATCCGGAATCAATGTATATGTATAAGTAAAAGAACCTATAAGCCGTTCTGCTACATAAGACACAAAAATTCTTAACACCAAAAATAATACAATAAGGTCAAATGCTGCCGTTAGCTCTTTACTTTTGGCTACTTTTCCTTCTTCTCTGGCGTCTCTTAACTTTTTCGCAGTGGCCGGTTCTGTTTTTTCTCCTCCGGGTC
>CAYMTX010000054.1:0-13804 GCA_964393475.1 uncultured Roseburia sp.
CTATCCTTCAGAATTTCCTTATTAAATTCAATAAAATATTTTCTATTCTTTTTCAAAAATACTTCTAATTCCTCAAAATCACATTCTGTCATATTATTAGGATGGTAACAGAACGTTACTAATTTAAAAGGGAGATTACGTACTCGCCCTGATTGCTGTGGAATGAAATAAATTCCATCCCTGTAATATACATCATTTGCGATTGTATCGCTGATAATTCGAATATCTGATTCCTTTTTCAAAGCTATTAATGTGTTCTGATCAAATGTGTGAGATGGTGCAAAAAAAATCTGAGGTTCGATACCATGCTCTTTTAACGTTTTTACGCCACGACGTATCTTTTCACATTGAACTTCTAATCCTACTCCTGCAAATTCACTTCTGCTATTTATCGGATTTATGCCCCCTTCTTCTGTAATATATTTATGAATATAGCCATGCAATGCTAATTCCCACCCTTTATTTTTCCAACCATTTACTCTTTTCCAAAAAGAATCATTTCTCTCATATTTAGTAATTAATTCATAATCCTGATTATTTGGTATAATTCCAATTAATGGTTTAACATTATACTTATCCAGTAAATTTTCCATTTGTACCCACTTATCAACATCCATATAATCAGATGCGTCATCTAAACGTAATATATAACACTTCATCACTTAAGTCCCCTATCTTGCTTTAAATAAAATTCCTGTAACTTCTGCGTTACAACTTCAGAATCAACAAAACTCAATCTCTCTTTATCTAATACTTTACATCTCGCTTTTAATCTAATCTTATTCAATTCATCAATCCAAGAATCCAAATTTTCCAATACAATATATTTTACTAACTCTGTAAGTACAACCTCTTTTGTAATCCTATTAGAAAGCAAACAATATAACCCGTTTGCTTGCGCTTCCACGACTGACAATGGAAATCCTTCCCATAAAGATGGAAATACAAATACATCCATAACTTGATAATATACTTCTGTATTTGATTTATTTCCCACAAAAATTACACTATCACTTATCTTTTTACTTGAAACCATGTCTTTGATTTCATTCATTAATTCTCCATCGCCTACTAACAATAATTTTGAATCAGCTACTTTTTTCCGAAATTCTGTAAATACTTCTATCAAAAATCTATGATTTTTAGGTTCCGTAAATCTGCCGACATGTCCTAATACAATCGTATTATCCGAAATTCTTAATTGCTTCCGCATGTCTTTTCGTACCTTTTCATTAAAAGCAAATCGATTTAAATCTATTCCGTTTGCAATTACTTTAAAATTATCTTTTCTTACAACATCTGACCCAAAAAGCCACTTACCTGCATATTCAGAACACGCAAACATATAATCCGCAATATATCTGATTGGTAGTTGCATACAATTTTTCACTATTGCAGATACACCTTTTCCATTTGACGTACTATGACTATGCGCAATCGTAATCCGATAATATTTTTTAGCAATCGCTAAGTAAATCGCGGCTGTACTTCGTACATGCCCATGTACGATTTGATACTCTGGATGTTTTTCAAAAAATTCTTTCCACCATTTACAATACGAAACATGATTTTTTCCAGTATAACGTGGACAATGATATATTTTTCCACCAAGTCCTAAAATTTCATCTGTGAAATCGCAATGCATGGTTGTATGAATGATAAAATCAAATTGAACTTTTTCTCTGTCAATCTCCCGATAAAGATTCATTACCATTGTCTCTGCACCACCAATATTTAAAGCACCTAATACATGCACTACCCTTATCGGACTATATAATCCACTCATAATTCCCCCTAAAATTCATCCAATTTCCCTCATATACGCTTCCACTACAATCTGCCTGTCAAATTCCCGTTCCATCTTTGCTCTTCCGGCAAGTCCCATTTGCTTACGTTCTTCATTGCTCATCTGCATAAATTTACGCACACATGCAATCAATTGCTCTGTATTCCGCTGTTCGAAGATAAATCCGGTCACACCATCTTCGACTGTATCACGACAGCCACTGCGATTCGTTGTCATAACAGGTCTTCCGCTTGCCGCACTCTCCAGACATACATTTGAGATACCTTCCGGATAAAAAGACGGATGTATCGTACAATGTGCTTTTTCTAAATACACACTTGTATCCTGCACCATGCCATGATAGCGAATATAGCCTGCCTCCTCATAGTCTGCAAGCTTCTGCTCATACCCTCCATCACATGGACCTAACACATGAAAGATTGTGTTTGAATATTCTGTTTTTATCTGCTTTGCAGTTTCCAGATACTCTTCAATTCCTTTTTCTTTTATCACACGCGCAATAAACAAAAACTCTACTGTTTCATCGCCTGGATATTCCATATATTTCCATTTTTTTAAATTGACACCGGAACCAGGTATCAACTGATACTTGCCGCTATACATGTTTCTATGCATAAAAAATTCTAAATTTTCCTGATTTTGAAAATAGACACACTGTGCATTTTTAACGGCCATCTTGTAAAGCTGTATCATCAATTTCTGCAATGGTGTTTCAAACTCTAATGCCGTTCCCAAACCCGATACGTTTGTTAAGTATGGAATTTTCAACATTCGTGCAACAATACCACCATAGATATCTACTTTTGTTGTGTACAACAATACAATATCCGGTTTTACCTTCCGCATAATACCAAAATAATCGCTTGCCAGTTTCATATCTCTAAACGGATTTGTTCCTCTTTTATCTATTTCTATCGAAATAAATTTACAGCCCATAGCAATCATCTTATCTACCTTTTCACCATACGGCAGACATATATATACTTCATATTTTTCTTCCAATAAACGTGTTACCACTTCAAGCCGAAAATTATATAATACAAAATCCCGATTTACCATTAAAAGTACTTTTTTCATACCGGTATTTCACTTTCTACACCTTTGTATTTTCACAGACATCATCTGTCCGATTGCTTTTGCACAATAAACTTTCTCTGTTTATGCATATTGCACAATCTTTTTTTCTCCATCTTGTTTTTTCTTCTACTGCGTGTTACCATTTTTCTACAATAATTCTTATTGTTTTCTAACTGCATATTTGCAGTCATTAAGTCCGCTCTAGGGCTTCTACTTGGGCTTTTCTTTTGACATTCAGTCAAATTGGCAGTTCGCCGGATATTCCAAGTACCACTAACTTATTAACCATTGCGATAACGATTCCAATACACTCATTTTTTCTATATTTATGTGATGAGACTGATTTTCGTTATCCTACACCAAAGAAAGGAATTACTATTTATGGCTGAACTTTATTCATTACCAACCTACACCATTCATGACGTTTTCGGAGATTCCATCTCCCGTGAAGAAGCTCTTTCCATCATCCAGAGTGACCCTGATGCTTTTTCCAGATTCAAATCACTCTCTACAAAATCCAAAGATAAAATCTTATCTTTTATTCAGGGTAACAGTGGTTTGAAAATCTTAAATGACAAATGCTTTCTTCGGATTATGAATCCGTCTCTTTATCCGGAGCGTTTAAATTCCATGCTGTCTGCCATATTAGGTGAACAGGTACGTGTACATGCCATTCTTCCGCGTGAAGGAAATATCATGTCCGAAAATAGTTCCTATGTCATCATGGATATTCTCGTGGAACTGGAAAACGGCACAATCATTAACGTAGAAGTCCAACGTGTGGGTTATTATTTTCCGGGTGCACGAAGTTCCTGCTATCTTTCTGACCTTATCATGCGGCAGTACAATAAAGTACGTTCTGAAAAAGGTCAGGATTTTTCTTACAACGATTTAAAACCAACGATACTGATTGTCCTTATGGAACACAGCTCCGCTAATTTTGCCGCAGTATCACCAAATTATATCCACCGTGAACAAGTTTCTTATGACAGCGGTGCAACCGTCAAAACACTGACACATACCATTTATATTTCACTTGACACTTTTCACTCAGTCGTTCACAATATAAGTACAGAGTTGGATGCATGGCTTACCTTTTTAGGTTCCGATGCTCCTGCTGATATCGTGAAACTGATTAACAACTACCCGGAATTTATGGATTACTACCGTGAAATTCTCGAATTTCGAAAAAACCCAAAGGAGTTGATGTTTATGTATTCAGAAATCCTTGCCCAGATGGACCGCAACATGGAGAAATACATGGCGGATGACATGCAAGCTCAAATCAACGCACAACAAACCATACTTGAAACACAACAAACGGAACTTGAAGCGCAACAAACAAAACTTGAAGCGCAACAAACAAAACTTGAAGCACAACAAACAAAACTTGAAGCGCAACAAACGGAACTCGATACCACTAAAACGGAGCTTAATAACGTTAAAGCTGAACTTGCTGCCGCACTTGCCGAGCTTTCCAAGTACCAAAATCAAAACTGATTTCTTTTAGACTGCCAAAATTTGGCAGTCTATTTTCACTTCTTTTATTCCACCTTCACCGATTTTTTCATATATTCCTGATATGCTTCCATGCGCTTTGTACGCTTCTTCATCTGCCCGCTTTTTTCCTTTGTAAATCCTTCCGTACTCTCCGGCGTGAATATCGTCCGGAATGTCAGCATTACAATTTTCAAATCCAGCAAAAGCGACTGATTTTCGATATACATCATATCCAGCCGCAGCTTGTCATAAGCTGACGTATTATATTTTCCGAATATCTGTGCATATCCGGTCAGACCGCCTTTCACACGCATACGGTATGCAAATTCCGGCACCTCCCTGCAGTACTGCTCCACATGCTCCACACGTTCCGGTCTTGGACCTACAAAGCTCATATCACCTTTTAGTACATTTATCAATTGTGGTAATTCATCAATTCTCGTTGCACGTATAAATTTTCCCACTTTCGTAATTCTGCTGTCGCCTTCTGTACATGGTGTTACACCATCCTTTTCTGCATCTACCACCATACTCCGGAACTTCAAAATAGAGAAAACCTTTGCATTCTTCGTGCATCTGTCCTGTCGGAAAAAGACCGGCCCACCATCTTCTAATTTAATTGCAGCTGCCGTAAGCAACAGAAGCGGTGAGGTAACTATCAGAATAAATAAAGAAATCAGTACATCCCACAAACGCTTTGAATAGTATCCTTTATGATAGGCGTAATCGTATTTCATCAATGGTGTATCTAACAAATGCTTCGGTGTACAGCCCTGCAGCAAAATATCATCAAGGCTCGGTGTAAAGTAGACGCTTTTCTGTTTGCGTACACAATAATCCAGCAATGCCACACGCACCGGTGAACTAATCTCAAAAAGCAGTACATTGTCGCAGGTCGCAATTTTCTCTTCCAATACGGTCAACGTTTCTGCTTCACTCCCTGAATCAGCAATCAGAAATAAATGCTCATATTTTCCTAAAATGCGTTCTGCAAAAGCAAATGCCTCTTCTTTTCCGATTGTCTCGCCGTAGATTAAAACCGTCCGTCTCGGCGGAACTGCTTTTACAAAATATTTCTTCGTCTGAATCGCAATGAAACCGGTGCCGGCAAACTGTACCACCACTGCAACCGCACCAATCCAGACTGATACATATTGGTTATGAATCAGACAGCACAAAATGTAAAAAATCAAATCGGAAATTCCAAAGCAAATAAACTGTGAGAAAACAGTTTCCCCCACAGAAGAAGAAGCAAAGCGAAATGCTTTATAAACATTGCAGAGAGTGTTGTAAAATACGAAATATAATAATATCGTAATTACACCACCCAACTGCTGATATGTATCAAATGTATAACGGTTATAATGCAAAATCCAAACAACTGCAAAAACACCTGCATTCCATAATTCCAATATAAATTTAGCTGTGTTTGTTACATTCTTCTTTTCCATAACCCTGCTTTTATTCCTCTATCATTTGTTCTCCAAGTAATACTCCCACAACAACCCATCTGTTATTCGGCTTATTGCCGATACAGGTAGACAACGTAATGAGCTTAGCGCCTTCCTGAATTTCCATATTTTCTGCCACCTGCTTACTCATCGAACGGGCAGTTTTGATATCCTCCAGAAAATCAGGCACACCTTCCTCTGTATCAAAATTGTATTTGTATAATAAATGAGCATCTGACACCTCACATGCCCCATAGATTTCGTACACAAGCACCTTTTCCGGTGTATACACATATATGTAACGATGTTCTGCAAAAAAAACAGCATCCGAATATTGATGAAGTCCTTTGAACATCGTTCCGTTTTTCATGTTATGACCATATAAAACGGTATTATTGTCTGTATAATCCTTTTTATTTAAAAGCTGCGTATAGATACAGCCCGGCAATCCGGTCGAATGGTCCAGGTTATGGTCCAAATAGTAGTTCATTTTCTCTGCATCTTGTAAAACCGGATAATTAATTTTTGTATCAGGAATGTATATCCATGAATAAATATCTTCGTTTGTCTCGTATAATTCTTTCCAATTCAAGTCCAACTCCGGTATCGTTATACCACGTTCTGCCAGAACGTCCGGACTTTCTGTCTCAGTTTCGGTTTCCGTTGGAAGCTCTTCTGGCTCGTTCTTTATCTGTTCTGTCGATATGACATTGTCAGCAAGATGTTCAAACTGTGCCTTCGCCCTCTGCTCTACGATATAATTTCGCACTACAAATATCATGCTGATACAAAAGCCCACCAAAAATAATACCGTCAAAATCTTATATCTATTCTTTTTGTGATTCTCTTCCTTACCGGAAAACTTATTCCCGGAAGCCATCTGCTCTGTAGACATCCTAACCCTCTCTTAAAAAACTTATCTGAATGTTATATTTATATCCGGGCTGCATAACACAGCCCGGATAACCACATGCCTTTTTGTAAAATTTTCCCTGCCCTCTAGAGAAACAGGGATACTTGTTTTTTGTATATCCTTTAAAGGAAATACAGATTAGTTAAATTTAACTTTTTTGCCGCAAACTGCTGCACCTGCTAAGCAGATACCTGCTGTCATTGCTGCAACCGGGAGTACACCTGTCTTTGGTGATGACTGTGTTTCTGTATCATCATCATAACTTGGTGCCGGTGTTGTTGGCGGAGTTGTTGGCGGTGTTGGTCTTTCAGTGTATTTTACAAATACAAATGGTGAAAAACTTCTAAGTTCTTTGATAACAACGTTTCCGTCATTATCCACAGAAGCATTTTCCTCCTGCCATGCACTATTAACATAATGCAAAACCTTAACCTTATCACCTGCATTAATGCCATCTACCTTTACTTTTACAGTTGCTCCATTAGTTCCCGTAATTGTTCCACTAAGATTAAGTTCTACAACTGCCTTTACCTCTACATTTTCTGCACTTGCAGGCAAAATCTCATCTAACTTCTCATTTACCGCATCTTTCTCTGTACTATCAAAGTTCGTCACAGACGATACAGTAACGCTTGCGCCATCACTAAGACCTGTAGTCGAATTACTGTCAATCTCTGTCTTATTATTCCAATCACTCCAATTCGGGCTTACTGCCGCGAATACAGTTGAAGCACTCATTGTCAATACAAGAGCTGCTGTTAATAAAGCTGCAATTTTCTTTTTCATCGGATTTGTCCTCCTTTCTTCCGTATTTACATGTGGTTTATATCAAATCCCGTTATTGCGGGTGTGCCACAACACCGGAACTTAATACCATTTTCATACCTCTTCATAGAAAATCTCTAACATCATTTCATAAAAGGCATCTTCATCTATGTAATACTCTTCGTAAATTTCGCCCATGACTGTCTCACCCGGAAGACTGTACATCTGCTCCTCATTAAATTCATACGCAGACACATCCTCCGCCAGTTTGACAAAATCAATACTCGCAACAAGATAATCCTCTACTTTGTCATGTATTTCCAGAATTGACCTTTTGCTTGTCAATGCCTTATCCTGTATTTGTGTAAAAAGCTTCCACAAATACTGTTCCTGACGCTCCAGTCGTCTTGTTGCACTGTCAAACTCATTGATATCTCTTGAACGGATATAGACATATGCTTCATTTCCGTTCAATGTCACAGTCTCGCCGGCTTTTAAAGAAACCCCCAGCGACTGATTTTTTAAATCATCCATGACCTCGACGGTCACACCGCCGACAGCATCATTTAAAATCGGAATACCATCCATATTCAACGATACATAGCCGTTAATAGGAATGTTATAAAATAGTCTGGAAACTGCATCTGCCGCACGAAGGCAACTATTTCTGCCACCGTCACCATAAGCATGTTGCAGACAAATCTGCATCGTTTCCTGCCGAATCGGATTGTCCAGTAAATCGTATACATCAACGGTTGCCATCGTATTCCGGTTAATCGAAATAACTGAGATTTTCTCATTATCCGCATCCGTCACCAGCAAAAACATCGCATCAGACTGTCCTCCGCTAAATCCACCCGTGGACTCCGCAACAGTTCCCTCTTCATCAATTCCAAGAAACAGATACGTCTTAACAGATGTGTTATAGCGGTATTTTTTTCCGTTATAACTCACATCCCCTTCCTGCCACTTTTCTGTCATTCCGGATTCACTCGTCCAATCGGTACTCTCCGTCTGTTCAGAAGACAGCTCGTTATGCAACGCATTTTTTTCCTTCCAAGTTGCAATAACGATAACAGCCACTGCAACAATTCCCAGCAATAATACGCCGACAAATATATTGATAACTAATTGTTTCTTATCTTTCATTCCAATTTATCCTATTGTGACAGATTCTGTTTTTTCATAAGAATCCGTCCTACAGCATTTTTTAACACATCTCCGGAAATCTCTCCGCTTTCTACTGCCTCCAGCACTGCTTCATAAACAGTCGGAAAATCTTCCGTTACACAAAGCATATCTGCACCATCATTCATTGCAGTTATCGCTGCCTGCGTTCCATCGGCAACGCTATAGCAGTATAATTCTTCCGAATCTCCATCCTGCGGAAGTTCCTCTAAACTCTTCACATATAAAATATGTTCCATATTTTCAATTTCGCTATTTGCAGAAACATCCGTTGCCGTAATAATTTCAGCCAGCATCTCTTCCTGACCAACCGGTACATTAACGATTACGGTATCTTCACCAAGCTCTACCACCGTTCCCACAAAAAGATATTTTCCGTTTTGTTCATAACTCATATCCTGTGCTCCGCGAAGCAAATCCCGCATCTGTACCTGTCCCAGATAATTACTTCTTGCATACACAATGCCACCTACCGGATATGCATCCAATGCATTACGTGTACTGTTCCCGGCGATTGTAACCCGGTCTGCTCCGGTAAGTGTCTCCGGCGACACGATAAAAAGCTGTGCCACTTTTTCTTCTATTGACATCTCCTCCAAAGCACTTTCGATATGCTCCGGGAAAACCGTTTCCGTGTTTTCCGGTGTCGTTTCCGGCACTTCTTCTACATCTTGCGACAATATTTCTGTTTGATTATTCTGTGTACTTGTCTCGATTTCTGTCTGCGTTTCCGGTCCGGTGACCTTCTTTACTACCCCAAGCAGGCTTACAACAATAAGTACAATTACTTCTGCCGACAATAGCAGATACATAAAACCTTTTTCAGATTTCATTTTTAGTCCTCATCACTCGTTTTGTAATAGTTACCATAATAACTGCCATAGTATTTTCCATAATACTTACCGTAGTATCTTCCATAGTGGCTATTTTCCATTTTAACTTTATTTAAAACTGCTCCTAAAATACGCACACCGGATGCTTCCAACTGTTTTTTTACGCTGAGAATCAGACGGCTGTTGACCTCGCCCTGACCTACGACAATGACTGCTCCATCACATTTTTTTGCAATAACTGCCGCGTCAATCGCCGCACCGATTGGTGCACTATCAATCAACACATAATCAAACTGTTGCTTTCCAAACTCCAACAGCTCATCAAAATATCTTTTCTCTAAAATTTCAGTTGGATTCGGCACAGACGGACCTGCAAAAATCATCATTAAACGAGGTATCTGTGTCGAATATAAAATATCTCCTAATTTTTTCTGTCCTGACAAATAATGAGAAAGTCCAAAAATCTCTGAACCATCCATTGCTTTGGCACGCAAGCGTCCTACAAGCACCGATTTTCGAATATCACTATCAATCAAAAGTACACTCTTACCGGAATCCGTAAGGGAACGTGCCAAGTCAAACACAACTGTACTTTTTCCCTCATCCGGTAAAGAGCTTGTAAACACAATTGTCTTTACATCATCTCCGCAAAACTGCAAATTTGTTTTTAACGCACGGAGAGATTCTTTTCTGGCATAACTATGTTCCGTTATATTTCGAAGTTCTACTGTTTCCATCTTTTCTCTCCTTAAGCACTTTTCTTATTTATCTTATCTGTCATTTTACCGGCACGTTTTGTCATCTTTGTTTGCATATCTGCTTCTGATTCTTCATATGGAAGTGTTCCAAGCAGATTCAATCCAAGCTTGCGTTCCACATCTTCTGCATTCGTAATCGTATCGTTCAACAGATAAGTAACTACTACCAGTGCCATCGCTAAAAACGCACCGATGAACACACCGACTGCTGTGTTCATCAAAATATTCGGGCTAACCGGTTTTCCATCCGCATAACCGTAAGAAATAATCGTCGGTGGGTCCTGGTCCATTTTGGCAGAGATAAAGCGTGATGATACTTCTGCAATTTCATCCGCTATTCTCTTTGCTCTGGCAGAATCCTTGTCTGTAACAGTTATCTGTAAGATTCGCGAATCAGAAGGATTATTCAGTGAAACTTTTTCACTTAATTCTTTGTAGTTCTCCTCTAATGCCAGATTATTAATAACCTGTTCTAATACCGGTCTTCCTTTTACTACAACCATATAATCATTTGTCAGATTTGTTCCCATCTGAATATCTGCTAAGCTTGTAATAGACGTACTCTTTGACAATACATAAAGTTCTGAGGTCGACTCATACTGCGGCGTAAGTAAAAAAATACTAACTGCCAAACCTATCAAGCCGGTCAAAAGTGCAGACAGAAAAATCATCTTCCAATGTCCCAGCAGTTCAAAGAACAACGCCCCTAAATCAATTTCAATTTCATCATCTCTGTAATTCTCGTTCATTTTTATTCCTCTTGTTTATCTATTATTTATAATACGCATCGGATTCTGTACAAACAGCAGTTCTGCGTACTCTTCTCCGTATCTTTTTTCTATATTTGTCTTGCATTCAGTCATACGCATATTCCGTTCTGCCAAGTCATGGGCATCACTTGCAATTACATCTACCCAGCGCTTTGATAGCATTTTTTTGCATAGCTGCTTTATTTTCCAACCCGCTTCCCCTATTACACTATCTGCATTTACTTGGATTAACGCTCCCATATTCGAAAGTTCCATACATACTGCCGGATTTTTCTGCATACACTTATAACGCTCTACATGTGCGATTACAGGAAAATAACCAAAAGAAAGTAACCGGTGTGTCTGCTCTGCTATGTATGAATATTCTGACTGGTAAGAATACTCCGTCAAAACGTAATCGCTTCCGGCTAACGTCTTACATCTGCCGGACTGTACGTTTGAAATCAAATCACTATTTACATGATATTCGCAACCTAAAAAAAGACGTATTCCAATTGTCTGTGCAATCTTCTCTAACTCAGCAAAATTACGTTCAATCTCTTCGATTGGATAGGAAAACATCCCTTTTCTGTAATGAGGCGTTAAAATGATAGTATCTGCCCCTTGCGCTTTTGCATCGAACAACATTTTTTCAGATATTGCAATCTCTCTTGGACCATCATCTACCCCAAATAATGTGTGATTATGTATATCAATAAACATGTCTCATCCCTACATTTATACGTATATCTTTCGCCTTAGTTTAGACCATTTCGGTCTAAATGTCAATAGACCAAATCGGTCTATGTAGGGTTTCAAACGACATTACGCTTTAAACTGAACCTATAACATTTTTTACATTAAAGGAGTACTTATATGACGTTGAGAAGATTACGAGACTTAAGGGAAGATGCTGACTACACGCAGGAATATATCGCGCATTTGCTGAATATAAGCCAGCGGACTTACTCTCGATATGAGAACGAAGAGCATGCCATTCCTCTCTCTGCCTTTTGTTTTCTTGCAGACTTTTACTCCACAAGTGTAGACTTTTTAATTGGACGGACAGATGTTAAGACACCCTATCCTCCCAGTAAAAAACTAAAGGAGGCATAAGTCTTTTTTACTTTGACACTTGTGTTTGTGACTACTATAATATTTAAAGATTCAGGTAGTTTTTACTGATGTCGCAACCATGATATTCCCAGGGAGAATGATTATGCCTAATATTATTGAAATAAAAGATTTTTCGGCACCGGAACTAGACATTTACGCGCGTCAAAGCGAAGTACAATTACTACATTATTACGAACCCAACGGCGGTCTTTTCATTGCCGAAAGTCCGAAAGTAATCGAACGTGCTTTAGATGCCGGTTGCAAACCGGTTTCGTTATTACTCGAGCCTAAGCATATTAACGGTGAAGCAGCCGGAATTATTGCCCGTTGTGGTGCTATTCCGGTTTATACTGCCCAATTAGATGTTCTTACCCGATTGACCGGTTTTCAACTGACCCGTGGCGTTCTATGTGCTATGCATCGTCCCGAATTGCCAAGTGTAGAGCATATCTGTACTGATGCACGCCGCATCGCCATTTTAGAAAATGTCGTGAATCCAACTAATGTGGGTGCCATTTTCCGTTCTGCTGCGGCACTGAATATAGATGCCATTTTACTCACACCTGCTTGCAGCGACCCACTCTACCGTCGAGCATCCCGCGTAAGTATGGGAACTGTTTTCCAGATTCCGTGGACCTATCTGGATACAAAAAAAGCTACATGGCCGGAAAATGGCATGAAGCTTTTAAAAAATCTTGGATTCAAGACTGCTGCAATGGCATTGTGCGATGACTCTGTCCGTATTGATGACACGCGCCTTCGCGACGAAAAGAAGCTGGCAATCATACTTGGCACAGAAGGCGACGGACTCGCCACTTCCACTATTGCTAACTGCGATTACACGGTAAAAATTCCAATGTCACATGACGTGGATTCCCTAAATGTGGCTGCCGCCAGTGCGGTTGCTTTTTGGGAATTAGGAAATACATGCCGTTAATGCAACAATAAGCCACAATTAAATCTACGCATCAAAACGCAAAAATCCCGGACATTTAGTGATAACTATTTGTCCGGGATTTTTCAAACAGATTGATTCGCAGATTATGTTTTATCAGCGCATATCTGTAAGGAACACTAAACAAACCATAAAAGCCGTTCGTGATTATTTAATTTTACTGTGATATTCCTGAAGTGATTTAATCTCACTTTCTGTATGGTTCTTCACATAATGAATACCTTCTGCTGCCGCTTTTGCTGCTGCAATAGTTGTCATATAAGGAACTTTCGCCTTGATGGCTGCTTTACGGAGATAACTATCATCCGTGAGACAATCTTTTCCAGCAGGTGTATTCACAATCATATGAATCTCACCATTTGTAATCATGTCATAAATGTTTGGTCTTCCCTCATACAACTTTTTCACTTTTTCCACAGGAATTCCGGCCGCCGCAATACTGTCACATGTTCCACCGGTTGCCACAAGTTTAAATCCATCTGCCGCAAGGCTCTTTGCTACTTCTACGGCTTCCGGCTTATCCTTATCATTTACAGATATAAGAACTACACCTTCCATCGGAAGTTTTGACTGAACTCCTTCCTGTGCCTTTAAGAATGCTTCGCCATACGAAGATGACATACCTAAAACTTCACCGGTTGAACGCATTTCAGGTCCTAATACAGGGTCAACTTCCTGGAACATATTGAATG
>CAYMTX010000055.1:0-13749 GCA_964393475.1 uncultured Roseburia sp.
GGTATCTACATTGCCGGCATATCTGAATGCATTAGAGGGCAAAGGCGTTTGTATCGTAACGGTTAATGATTACCTTGCAAAACGAGATGCTGAGTGGATGGGACAGGTTCATGAGTTCTTAGGATTAAAAGTAGGCGTTGTTTTGAACTCTATGAATAATGATGAACGTCGTGAAGCATATAATTGTGATATTACTTATATTACGAATAATGAACTTGGTTTCGATTACCTTCGTGATAACATGGTAATTTACAAAGAGCAATTAGTTCAGCGTGGATTGCATTATGCTATTATTGATGAGGTTGACTCTGTCTTGATTGATGAGGCGCGTACACCGCTTATTATTTCAGGACAGGGCAGTAAGTCTACTAAACTTTATGAGGCATGTGATATTCTTGCACGTCAGATGCAGCGTGGTGAAGACGTAGCAGAGATTTCCAAGATGGATGTCATCATGGGAGTTGAACAGGAAGAGACTGGTGATTTCCTTGTAAATGAGAAGGATAAAGTAGTTACACTTACACAGGAAGGTGTAAAAAAAGTCGAGCAGTTCTTCAAAATTGAGAACTTGGCAGATGCAGAGAACCTTGAAGTACAGCACAATGTTATCCTGGCATTAAGAGCACATAACCTGATGTTCAAAGATCAGGATTATGTAGTAAAAGATGATCAGGTAATGATTGTTGATGAATTTACAGGACGTATTATGCCGGGCCGTCGTTATTCAGATGGTTTACATCAGGCTATTGAAGCGAAAGAACATGTAAAAGTTAAACGTGAAAGCAAGACCCTTGCAACTATCACATTCCAGAACTTTTTTAATAAATTCGAGAAGAAAGCCGGTATGACCGGTACTGCTTTGACTGAAGAAGAAGAATTCCGTGATATTTATGGTATGGACGTTATTGAGATTCCAACGAACAAGCCGGTTCAGAGAAAGGATTTGAATGACGTTGTATATAAGACTAAGAAAGAAAAATATCTGGCAGTTGTAGAGGCTGTAAAAGAAGCACATGCAAAAGGACAACCGGTTTTAGTAGGTACGATTAATATTGATACCTCTGAACTTTTAAGTGTTATGCTTAAGAAAAGTGGTATTCCGCATACTGTATTGAATGCGAAGTTCCATGAGATGGAAGCTGAAATCGTAGCTGCAGCAGGTCAGTCCGGTGCGGTTACGATTGCGACTAACATGGCAGGCCGTGGTACAGATATTAAATTGGATGATGAAGCAAAAGCTGCCGGTGGTCTAAAGATTATTGGTACAGAACGTCACGAATCCAGACGTATTGACAACCAGTTGCGAGGACGTTCCGGACGACAGGGTGACCCGGGTGAATCACAGTTCTACATTTCTTTGGAAGACGATTTGATGCGTTTATTTGGTTCGGATAGATTGATTGAAACTTTCAATAGACTTCAGATTCCGGAAGGCGAACAGATTCAGCATAAGATGCTTACGGATACAATTGAGAAAGCTCAGAAGAAGATTGAAAGTAATCACTATGGTGTCAGAAAGAACCTGTTAGAGTACGACCAGGTTATGAATGATCAGAGAGAGATTATTTATGCAGAACGTCTCCGTGTATTGAATGGTGAAAGCATGCGAGATGTAATCTATAAGATGATTACAGACCGTGTGGAGGCATGTGTAGATACTTGTATTTCTACAGAAGTTGCGAAGAATGACTGGGATTTACATGAATTGAACAGATTAATTTACGGTATGATTCCACTGCCGAAGGTGACAGAAGAAACAGTTGCCGATATGAAGAGTGTGAAAGAATTAAAACACTACTTAAAGGAAAAAGCAGTGAAGTTATACGAAGCCAAAGAAACGGAATTCCCGGAACCGGAGCAGTTCCGTGAGTTGGAACGAGTTATCTTATTAAAGGTAATCGACCGCAGATGGATGGATCATATTGATGATATGGATCAGCTTCGTCAGGGTATCGGTTTGCAGGCGTATGCACAGCGTGACCCGCTTGTAGAGTATAAGATGGCAGGCTATGATATGTTTGATGAGTTAATCGCAAGCATTCAGGAAGATACCATTCGTCTTCTGTATCATGTGAAGATTGAGGAAAAGTTGGAACGTGAGCAGGTTGCTAAAGTAACAGGAACGAACAAAGATGATACTGCTGTAAGAGAACCGAAAAAGCGTGAGAATGTGAAGGTATATCCAAATGATCCGTGCCCATGTGGAAGCGGTAAGAAATATAAGCAGTGTTGCGGAAGAAAGTAAATTTCCGGTAATTTAATAGGTAAAATAAGGAAAGTGCTTATTTGTTTGCAAAACAACGAATAGGCACTTCTTTTTTGACAATTATAGTACTTTTGCATTAGTGAAATGCAGATTGCATTGACTTTTATCTTGAAATTATTTAAGATAATGTTAGATAGATAAGAAAAATATCTCAATTAAAAGATTAAGAGGGGAGTTTACAATGTTTTTGGATGATTACAAGCGTTGGATGGACACTGAATTAGAAGATGCTGCTTTAAAAGCAGAATTAGAGTCCATTGAGGGAAATGAAGAAGAAATCAAAGACCGTTTTGCAGTAGCATTGAAGTTTGGTACAGCCGGACTGCGTGGTGTGCTGGGTGCAGGATCTAACCGCATGAATATCTATGTGGTTCGTCAGGCAACACAGGGACTTGCTAACTGGGTAAAGACGCAAGGGGGTAATCAGCTGGTGGCAATCAGCTATGACAGCCGTATCAACAGCGATGTTTTTGCTAAGACTGCAGCATGTGTATTAGCAGCAAACGGAATTAAAGTACGTATTTATGATGCATTAATGCCGGTACCGGCCTTAAGCTTTGCAACACGTTATTATGAAGCAAACGCAGGTATTATGGTGACTGCATCTCATAACCCTGCAAAATACAATGGTTATAAAGCATATGGTCCGGACGGTTGTCAGATGACAGACGAAGCGGCAGATATTGTTTATGCAGAGATACAGAAGACAGATATTTTGACAGGTGCGAAATTAATTTCTTTCGAAGAAGGTATTGAAAAAGGGCTTATCGAATATGTTGGTGATGATTGTAAAGAAGCACTTTATGACGCAATTAAATCCCGCAGTGTTCGACCAGGCATTTGTGAGACAGCAGGTCTTAAATTAGTATATTCTCCGCTGAATGGTTCCGGTCTTGTTCCGGTTATGAGAGTGCTGAAGGATATCGGTATCAGCGATATTACAATTGTTCCGGAGCAGCAGTATCCGGATGGTAATTTCCCAACCTGCCCGTATCCGAACCCTGAGATTTTCGAGGCTCTCCGTTTAGGATTGGAACTGGCCAAGAAGGAAGGCGCAGATTTAATGCTGGCAACAGACCCGGATGCTGACCGTGTCGGTATTGCTATGAAATGTCCGGATGGTACATATGAGCTTGTATCCGGTAATGAAGTGGGTGTTCTTTTATTAGATTACATCTGTGCAGCACGTATCGAAAATGGTACTATGCCAAAGAATCCGGTTGCAGTGAAGTCTATTGTTTCTACACCACTTGCAGATGCAGTTGCAGAAAACTATGGTGTTGAATTAAGAGGTGTATTAACAGGATTTAAGTGGATTGGTGACCAGATTGCACAGCTTGAAGCAGCAGGCGAAGTAGAGCGTTTCATTTTTGGATTTGAAGAAAGTTATGGTTATCTTGCAGGTTCATACGTAAGAGATAAAGATGCTATCATCGGCTCTATGTTAATCTGTGAAATGGCTGCATATTATAGAAGTATCGGTTCTTCTATCAAACAGCGTTTAGAAGAGATCTATGCGAAATATGGCCGTTACCTGAATAAAGTAGACAGTTTCGAGTTCCCTGGTTTATCAGGTATGGACAAGATGGCTGGTATTATGGAAGATTTACGCAAGAATCCTCCGGCAGAAATCGGTGGCTATGCAGTTACAAAGGTAACTGATTACAAGAATACAGCAGAGACAGGACTTCCGGCAGCAAACGTATTGATTTACAAATTAGACGGTGGTGCAGAAGTGATTGTTCGTCCTTCCGGTACAGAACCGAAGATTAAGACTTACTTTACAACATTAGGTAAAGATTTAGAGGAAGCACAGACACAGAAGGATAAGCTGGCAGCAGCATTACAGCCACTTCTGGCATAGGTGATTTTTGCTAAGATTTATGTAAAATAAAGGGGAATGCTACAGAGCATATGATTCTGTAGTATTCCCCTTTTTGAGATGTATGGAATAGTTACTTTCGTTCCAAAGTTCAGAACTATTCATAATTATAGTATTCCATTTGTTGTACCTGCCTGAATATTGTTTTTCTACACCTTATTTTGTGTGAATTTCTGTGCTTTGGGTACAGACAAAAATCCTTTACAATAATACCCAATTTTTTACTGTTTTTTATGATAAAAAGCGAAAAATAGACTGTTTTTGGGTATTACAGGATAAAAACAAATCTGATACCCAAAAAAATTGTTTTTCTGGGTATCAGAGATTGATATTTTTCACTATACCCAAACAGGTTATTTTGTTTGAGTTTTATACGATGAATGCGTAAAGAAACAGACAGATACGAGCTAAAGTTTTATTTCTTATACAGTTCTTTCGGTGTATACAGATGTCTTGGGATACCATCTACCATAACCGGTGCTACATCGCCTTGAATCAATGGTTTGACGTAAGAAATAAATTCATCCGTTACATAGGTGCCGTCTTCAGTAATCCATTCACGAGGTACACATTTTTCATCATTGGCAATCTTATGTACATTTTTCACGGCAGTCTGTGCCTGATAAGGGTCTTCAGAGGTACGCTCCAGAGTAACCATCATTCCGGAATCCCCTTCATCCGCAGCTTTTACAGCGGCACCGCCAACCTGATAAGCTTCCAGAATGTCGACACGGGAAGCAAGGTGCGAGCCAGAACGCTGCAAGGTGCTAAGCTCGATGGAACGAGTCTTTGCACCTAATTCGCCGGCAATATAGTTTGCCAGATATGCTGCTGTGCCGGAAAGCTGTTTGTGTCCGAATGCATCCACAAAGTCAGAATTATTACCTAACTCACATACATATTGTCCGTTTGCAGTGCGGATACCTTCTGAAACAGCTACTACGACAGAGGTTTTTTCTTTTAATAAATGCTGCACTTTTTCTTTAAAGTCTACAAGGTCAAATGTGACTTCAGGCAGATAAATCATATCCGGTCCATCACAGTCTTCGCATTTGGAAAGGGCGGCAGAACCGGTAAGCCATCCTGCGTTACGTCCCATAATTTCCACGATGGTAACAAGCCCTTTGGAATATTCGAGACAGAAGCTGTCGCGGATAATTTCTTTCATGGAAGTACCGATATATTTTGCGGCACTGCCAAATCCCGGTGTGTGGTCTGTCAGAGCGAGGTCATTATCAATTGTTTTCGGACAACCGATAAAGCGTGTACTGTGTCCGGTTACGATGGCGTAATCGGATAATTTCTTAATGGTATCCATAGAATCATTGCCGCCGATATAGATAAATGCTTCGATATCTAACTTGTCAAGAATGGCAAAAATTTTCTCATAAAGTTCTTTATCCTGATGTATTTCCGGTAGTTTGTAGCGGCAGGAGCCTAAGAATGCCGCCGGTGTTCTTTTTAGAAGTTCTACATCCAGCCCCGTCTGGATGTAATCGGATAAATCCAGATATTTTTCTTCCAATAACCCCTGAACCCCATGAAGCATACCGTAAACTTTGCCTGCACCACGGTCGATCGCAGTGCGGTAAACACCTGCAAGGCTGGAATTAATAGCTGCGGTTGGTCCGCCGGACTGTCCGACAATGACATTTCGTTTCATGTAAAATACCTCCCCAGTTTTATATGAGTACTGAGAGATAAAAGTGCTTATAAGATAGTATTATCTCTCAATAATTTCATTCTAATATAATTTTGCGAATATTTCCATAAAAAATCTGATAAAATCAAAGATTATTACAGAATGTAGTACTGTTCATATATTGTTTTCAGAATGCGCAGAATGAGCAGATAATAGTTATGTGAAACTATTTAGGGGCGACAATCGAATATATAAATATGGAAAGGAGGAAAACGGTGAAAACGAATCGCGAAGGGCAGGAACAGACATGGATCAAAAGAATAAAGCTTTTCGGCTCAAAAAAGGATGCGGAGTTATTGGTACGTGCTTATTATGACGAAATCTACATTTTTGTTTTAAGGCAAATAAACGATGCAGAAACAGCTCTTGATTTGACGCAGGAGATATTTATATCTATGCTGCAGTCCATTTATGCATATAAAAAAGAAATGGCAGGTTTTCGGACATGGTTATATAGAATTGCGGCAAATAAAGTAATTGATTACAGAAGAAAGTATGTGCCGGCAACCGTTGATATAGAAGAGGCAGAAGTCAAAGAAACATATGATTTTCTGGAAACATGGATGCAGGGTGAATTGCTGAAAAGGATTGAAGCGTTTGTCTGTAAGTATTCCGTTTTGGTACAGCAGATATTTCGATTGCATATTTACGGAAATTATACGTTTGCAGAGATTGCTGAAATGTTAGAAAGGCCGGAAGCTACGGTAAAAACAAAATATTACCGTTTAATGAAAGAAATTAGGGAGGAATTTGCAGATGAATACAGAGAATTTATCAAATGATAGAAAAGAAACGTCAATCCGGTATATTGTACAGCAGGGAGTCGTATCTCCCGAAATAAGTTTTAGGAATCTAAGGTATAGAATGAAAATTTGCAATATACGAACCGCGTTTTATGGAATCAATGATTGTATTTTTTTGGGAATTATTTTTAGTACCGTGTTTTGGCTGCTGTTTTTGAACGTAGATGTAAAACGGATAGGCTGCGGTGTTTATCTGTTGTCACCGCTCATCTATCTTGTGCTTTATTCCTTTGTTGTATGGAAAGAAATGGTATGCGGTCTTTATGAGATGAAAATGGTATGCAGGTATGATTTACAGCTTTTATCATCATTTCGAATGTTATATTTTAGCATAATAGGCTTAGTGCAAAACAGTATCGCAATTGTTATGCTGCGGTCAGCAAAAGGGGAGGGTATGGAGTTTGCTAATTTATTGGGTATCTCTTTTTCCTCTATGTTTATCTATGGGATAGCGATTCTTTTCTGTCGATGGAGATGGAAAAGAGTGATTTCGCAACTGGTATGCTCCGGTATTTGGTTAGTAGTAAATGTATTGTTTATTTGCTGTCGGGGACGTTTTTTTGAAGAATTTCTCATGAATTTGCCGGGATATATGATAGCAGCCATTACATGCGCCAGCAGCATTGTATATTTTGGAATGTTGTATTTAAACATGTCAAAAAGAATAGAAGGGGAGAGGGAGTATGCTTTCGATTAATCAGGTAACAAAGAAATATGGAAATTTTACGGCATTAGAAGGAATTAATTTAGAACTGGAAAATGGTGTCTATGGATTATTAGCACCGAACGGAGCCGGTAAAACAACACTGCTGAATATGATAGCAACACTTTCATTTCCGACACATGGCGAAATCACATGGCACGGAACAGATATTGTAGTGTTGGATGACAAATACAGAGATATATTAGGATTTTTACCGCAGAAATTCGGATATTACAAAAATTATACGCCAAAGCAGTTTCTGAATTATATGGCAACATTAAAAGGAATTGAGAAAAAGAAAAGAAATACATTGATTGATGATTTGCTTGCAAAAGTCTCATTATTGGATGTAAAGGATAAAAAAATGAAAAAGTTCTCCGGTGGAATGATTCAAAGAGTAGGGATTGCACAGGCATTGCTGAATAATCCCAAAATCTTAATTCTGGATGAACCGACTACCGGACTTGACCCGAAGGAGAGAGTGCGTTTTCGGAATATGATACGGGAACTTTCCGGAGAAAGAATTGTGATATTATCGACACATATTGTGTCAGACATTGAAACAATAGCAGATAAGATTATTATGATAAGAAATCATAAGTTGTTTTGTTTTGACAGTTTAGAAAATATTTGTCATACATTAGACGGAAAAGTTTACGAATTGCCGGCAGACAGTGTGCTGGAGAAAGAACAGATTCTGTTATATGAAAGACAGGAAGCGGAAGGCACGATGAAACGCTTTTTCAGTGAGGAGAAACCGGAACGGGCGGTATTAGTAAAACCGAATTTAGAAGATGTATTTTTGATGGTTTATCGGGATGAGGAGTAGCAGAATGAGTTGTTTGAAGGAAGAAATACGAAAAATCATAAATTATAAAATATGGATTGTTTTTGTGGTTTTATGCATGTTATTTAATCTTGCACTGATAGCCGGCACATCATCGGCAAGCGGTGAATGGAAAAAGATAGCGGAAAATTATGAAGAACAGTCAGGGGAAGAAATCTTTCGCTATATAGATGGGAGTGCATTAGGTTCTTCTTATTATGATGAACGATATAGAAATTCCGATATGCTTGTGGCATTTATTCATGAGAAATACCAGAAATTAGAACCTGTACTGGAAAAATTATCGGAGGAGAAGGCAGATGTGTCAACGTATGCGGGAGAAGTAACACCTTATCTGCATAGGGCATTATTTGGTTGTTTGACAAAGGATCTTATCGTGGAAGGAATCCTTTTCTTTCTCTTTCTTACACTGGAGCTCTTTTATGCAGAATATTACAATAAAACGGCAGCTATCGTATATAGCAGTTGCCGGGGCAGAAGGAATGTGTTTGATAAAATGTTTGCGGTATTAGTTACAGGAACGGCAGGGCTTGGCGTGTTAAGTGCAGTATCGTTTTTTGTTTTTTTTCGCGTCTGGGATTTCTCAAAAATATGGGACTCAAATGTGGCAAGCAGTTATAACTACATCAACGATTATCAGGATCCGATATTCAGGAAACCTTTTATCACATGGGCGAGTTTTACGGTCAGACAATATTTTGCGGCTACAATAGGATTGATGATTTGCATATGGCTCATCTGGTGGTTATTTAGTACAGTTTTTGTTTTATTAACGAAAAAAATAAGCGTGACAATCGGTGTAATAGCGGTATGTTTATTTTTGCCGTTTTTTGGTCTGTTCTTATTTACGGGACTTCCGGAACTTTATTTTTTGAATAGTTTTAGTATTACAGTCAATGTATATATCAGTCAGATGTGGTTTACCGACCTGGGATATTATACGCTTTTTCCATATCAGGAAACATGGTCTGTTGTGATGCATTTGCTGACAGGAGTATTAGGAATCTGTGTAGTATACGAGTTGTTTTGCAGAAAGGATATCTATTAGATGATTTTAAATGAGTTAAAGAAAATATGGACAACCGTGCGAGTTGCCACATTAGTGATTGTATCGGTTTTGATGTGGACTGCATTTCTGCATCCTATGATAAAGCGGTTTGAAGGAACAGATGGGATTGAAGCCTTTGGGGAAAATATCCGCATTTCAAAAGAGTGGATTCAGGAATACGGCGAAACGATAGAAAGAGCGGAATTTGCAGAGATAAAAAACGAATATGGCAGGATTATCACAGAAATAGAGAAAAGCATGCTGAAAAAAACGACTTTTACGGAGTGCAATGTGGAAAGCTATGAAGCGTTTCTCCAATATGAAACAAATGCTTTGAATGGCATGGAAGGTTTTTCTTACAACCGGTATAGACAAATGCAGGAAGAGCTTTTTACGGATACACCTTATAATGCGATTTATTTGCAGGAATATAGGACGATGCTGGAAGCGTATGAGAAAGCGCAGGATGGATGGAATAGTATTTTGCCGGATGAAGTCATTATCTATACGACCGAGTTCTTTGTATACTTAGCTCTGTGGTGTCTGATTGTAGTATTATTGCTCGCTGCGCCGGTCATGGTGAATGATGTTGCAAGTAATATGAACAAAGCACAGTACAGCAGCAAAATTGGAAGAAAAATATATATAAAACAGTATTTTTGTACGGTATTGTCAGCATTAGTGGCAGAAAGTGCGGTGATATGGATTGGAATGCGGGCATGGAAAGTTACCGATACCGTAGCTTTTGGAAAGGCAGGACTGGCTTCGTTCATGCATGCAGTTGAACCTGCTTTGCAGATAACGTATGAGGAAATGTTCGGATTATTTATCGTGATTATGATATTGACCGGAATCGGTGTGGCAAGTATCGTATTTTGTCTCTCAGCCTGCAGCAGTAACGTAATTGCAATGCTGATGAAAGTAACACCGGTTGCAGTGGTGGCAGGCGCGTATACTTTAGGATTGGAAAATGCGTTCTATACCAATAATGTGTTGTATGAAGTACTGCATATATCGGGAAGTGAAATTTTAATTGCAGGGCTTTTTTGTGTAGTGGGGAGTGTATTCAATGTCCGGAATTATAAACGGATTAAGGAAAGAGGGTAAATAAAAAGGGAAAATAAAATAGGAAAAAAGTGGTAAACATACTTGACATTTACTATGATCAGTGCTATTTTTATAAAAGGTTAGTCAAACCTAATCTTGGTGCGATGATATTAACGGGAATTAGTGGCATATATCAGACGCCATTATTTCCGGTGATTGCAAGAAAACGACACATCATACCGGAATGGTGTATGTGTAGGAATGAGGATAGCTATGACATTGAGAGAAGCCGAAGTCGGTACGGAATATATCGTAAAAAATATTAATACAGATGACGAGGAACTGGATGCATTTCTTTTTTCACTGGGATGCTACAGCGGAGAGCCGGTTACTGTGATTTCACAGATGAAGGGCGGTTGCGTTGTTTCTATCAAAGACGGTCGGTATAATATTGATTCTCTTTTGGCGGAGGCCATTGAGATATAAAAGATTTTAAAATGTGCAGCTATTTCCGTCTGCCGGAAGACAGAAGGGAGTAGTTACAAAGTGATAATTGTTTCAAGATGAATGATAAATTCATAAAAGAAACAGTTATCACATAATTTTTAAAATAGAGTTAGACAAAACTAACGATAGTTGGTTGAGGAGGAATCAGAGATGAGAATTGCTTTTTCAGGTAATCCAAACAGTGGTAAGACCACAATGTATAATGCGCTCACAGGCAGAAACGAACGTGTTGGTAACTGGGCAGGCGTAACAGTAGACAAGAAAGAAAGCCCAATCAAAAAACACTATTATAACGGAGGGGAAGAGTTAATCGCAGTAGACCTTCCGGGTGCATATTCAATGTCACCGTTTACATCAGAGGAGAGTATTACAAGTGCGTATGTCAAAAATGAAAATCCGGATGTGATTATTAATATCGTGGATGCTACAAACTTGAGCCGAAGCCTCTTCTTTACAACGCAGTTACTTGAGCTGGGTGTTCCGGTTGTAGTTGCACTGAATAAGAGTGATGTAAATGCAAAGAAAGAAACCATTATTGATGTGGCAAAATTATCTGAGAAATTAGGCTGTCCGGTTATAAATACCGTGTCTACTTCATCTGGTGATAAAGGCCTTGAGGAAGTGGTAAAAGCTGCAGCGGCATCAAAGGGTAAGGAACAGAAAGCACCTTATGTTCAGGCAGATATCGATTTGAGTAATAAGGCAGAAGTAGAAGCAGAAGATAGAAAACGTTTTGCATTTGTGAATGATATCGTCAAAGCAGTAGAGACACGTAAGGTATTTACAAAAGATGTCAATTTCCAGGATAAAATCGATAAAGTGATTACACATCCGATTATTGGTCTTGTAATTTTTGTAGCAGTTATGTTTTTGGTATTTGATATTTCACAGTCAAGTTTCGGACCTTGGCTTGCAGATATTTTAACAGGCTGGATTGAAACATTCCAGGAATGGGTTGGCGGAATGTTGGAAGGTGCAAATGATTTCTTATATGCATTGCTTGTAGATGGTATTATCGGTGGTGTAGGAGCCGTAGTTGGTTTCCTCCCGCTTGTTATGGTAATGTATTTCCTGATTGCTTTATTGGAAGATTGCGGTTATATGGCACGTGCAACCGTTGTACTTGATCCGATTTTCAAACGTGTAGGACTTTCCGGTAAATCCGTTATTCCTATGGTTATCGGTACAGGATGTGCGATTCCGGGTATTATGGCATGTCGTACTATCCGTAACGAAAGAGAACGCAGAGCAACAGCAATGCTTACTCCATTTATGCCATGTGGTGCGAAGTTACCGGTTATCGCATTGTTTGCAGGTGCATTTTTCTCAGATGCATCATGGGTTGGTACACTGATGTACTTTGTTGGTATTTTGTTAATTTTCTTAGGTGCATTATTAGTAAACAAAATTACAGGACATAAATTCAGAAAATCATTCTTTATCATGGAGCTTCCGGAATACAAAGTTCCAAGCCTTAAGAGAGCAACAATTTCTATGCTGTCCCGTGGTAAAGCATACATTGTAAAAGCAGGTACGATTATTCTTGTCTGTAACACAGTTGTTCAGATTATGCAGTCTTTCAACTGGCAGTTACAGTTAGTAGAAGAAGGTATGGAATCTACTTCAATCCTTGCTTCTATTGCATCTCCAATCGCTGTATTATTAGTACCGATTTGTGGTGTGGCAGCATGGCAGCTGGCAGCAGCAGCAGTAACCGGCTTTATTGCAAAAGAAAATGTCGTTGGTACACTTGCAGTCTGCTATGCACTGACAAGTTTTATTGATACAGAAGCATTTGCTTTAACAGGCGGTGCAAATGAAGTCGCACTTGCAATGGGATTAACAAAAGTAGCAGCGTTGGCATACTTAATGTTTAACTTGTTTACACCACCATGTTTTGCTGCATTGGGTGCAATGAACTCTGAAATGCAGGATGCAAAATGGTTCTGGGGCGGTGTTGCATTACAGTTTGCAACAGGTTATACGGTAGCATATTTTGTATATCAGATTGGTACTCTGATTACAACAGGTTCTGTTGGTGCAGGCTTCATACCGGGTCTTGTTGCAGTCATTGCGATTGTAGCAGTTGTTGCTGCATTGATTCAGAAAACAAATAAAAACTTCAATGCAGAGCATGCATTAAAGAAAACAGCATAAAAAGGCTGGATACAAGTTACTAGGCACAAAGCAGCTAATCACTTGCTGATTTGCTGCGTAAGGATATGATTCAGGCGTGAGCAGGCTTCTTTTGCGAAGCAAAACTTTAAATAAGCCTGCGAATTGTTACTGGAACACCCATGCATATTATGGCAGGGTTTCGGGATGGATTTTTCTGAAACCCTGTTGTATCATTGTAAAAGAAAAGTATAATAGAGTCTAAGGGGATGAGAAAATGGTAAATATAATACTTATTTTAATCATTGCAGCGATAGTGGGTGCGGCAGTGGCGCATATTGTGAAAGAAAAAAAGCGTGGTGTACGTTGTGTTGGCTGTCCGGACGGCGGCACGTGTAACGGACATTGCAGTGGATGCAATGAAAAATAAAAAATTGGGTGGTAAATGTATAAAAAATGATTTATCACCCAAAATATACAGTGTTTTTCATGAAAAATACAGAAAATAACCAATACAATGGTGTTTTTGAGAAGTTTTTGGGTGATAAATGCCGAAAAGAGCTTTTTAACACCCAAAATACAAAAAATATTGGGCGATAAACGCTTAAAACATAAAATATTGCCCAAACGCAACAAGACACTTGTAGAAATGATTAGAGTCCGATGTTCCTTTTTGTAGTTACGGTTACCTGGACGATTGGAGAAATTTTTAATTTCTGCTTGACATGAATAAGATAAAATGTGTATAATAATTTCTGTTCGAAATAAATAGATTTTGCGGGTGTAGTTCAATGGTAGAACACCAGCCTTCCAAGCTGGATACGTGGGT
>CAYMTX010000056.1:0-13687 GCA_964393475.1 uncultured Roseburia sp.
CTACTTAGATCTTCGTAAATATGGTTCTGCAAGACATGCAGGATTCGGTCTTGGTTTTGAACGTTGTGTAATGTACTTAACAGGTATGACGAATATCCGTGACGTTATCCCGTTCCCACGTACTGTAAATAATTGTGAATTATAATTGTGAATAACTGATAAGAAAAATAAAGGCTTGCCACACGATGCTTGCATCGGTGTAGCAAGCCTTTGCTTGGTAATGGGACAGTTTTCATCTGAATAGTCATAAATCTAAAGTGAGCGGCATATTTTGTAAGGAAAGATGTATCCGGTCGGAGATTATGAATTTAGGAAGCAGAATGAGACCACGTAATGAGAAGAAAAATCCTGCATCAGTGCTGGGGGTAACATTGATTATTATGTATATGATAAGCGGTGTGATGCTATTGCTTTTGGCGGTACTTTTATATTATTTTGAACTGAGTGAGGAGTCTGTTAGAATTGGAGTCATCGTGGTTTATGTCGTTTCGGGCGTGGCAGGCGGTTTTTTGACCGGAAAGCAAATGCAGGATAAAAAATATTTATGGGGACTGGTTGTAGGCGGAAGTTATTTTGCATTGCTGTTTGTTTTATCGTTGCTGGTAAAGGCGGGCGTGGGCGAAACGTTGGCATTTGATGCAGTGCGCATTCTTACAACATTTGTGCTGTGTGGTGTATCCGGAATGGCGGGAGGAATGATAAGTTAATCTTTTTTTAGTGGGATACATATGCTATAATCAAGGATAAATGACAAGCGGAAAACTTGTTTTTTAGTTTACATAAGAAAGGGTAATGAGAATGAAAAAAGGAAAAGCGGCATTGGTAATGGCAATGATCCTTGCAGCAGTGATAGGACTTGGTTATTATGCTATGTTAATTTTATCAGAAACCGTAGCGGGAGGAGACATGTCTATTCCGTTAGGATTGGATTTGTCCGGCGGTGTGTCTATCACATATCAGATTGTGGATGAGAATCCGACGGAAGAAGATATGAGTGATACGATTTATAAGCTCCAGAAGCGAGTGGAAGGTTACAGTACAGAATCGTCTGTTTATAAGGTGGGAGAAGACCGTATTACAGTGGAAATTCCGGGAGTATCGGATGCAAATACGATTTTAGAGGAACTGGGGAATCCGGGGTCGCTGGAATTTACCACGGAAGACGGAATCATATTTATGACAGGTGAACAGATTTCCGGTGCAGAAGTGGCAGTCAGAGAAGATGTGTACGGGAACAAAGAATATGTGGTGGCCCTTACGATGACAGAAGAAGGTGCTAAGATTTTTGCGGAAACCACAGAAAAATATTTGGGAAAATGTCTTCCGATTGTTTATGACGGAAAAGTCATTAGTAATCCATATGTGCAGTCGGTGATTGAGGGAGGACAGGCGCAGATTTCCGGAATGGCTTCTTATGAGGAGGCGAATCTGCTTGCAACACAGATTCGTGTAGGCTCGCTTTCGTTAGAATTAAAGGAACTGGAATCTTCGGTAGTAGGAGCACAGTTGGGAAGTCAGGCGATTTCTACCAGTCTTAAGGCAGCGGTAATTGGGTTGATTCTGGTTATGATTTTTATGATTGTGATGTACAGGGTGCCGGGACTGGCAGCTTCCATTGCACTTATCATATATACAACGGTTGTTATTGCTATTTTGTATCTGTATGAAATCACCTTAACATTACCGGGAATCGCAGGTATTATTCTTGGTATTGGTATGGCGGTAGATGCGAATGTAATTGTATTTGCACGTATTAGAGAAGAAATTGCAGCTGGTATGAGTGTTATCAGTGCTATAAAGTGCGGTTTCCAGAAAGCCATGTCAGCGATTTTGGATGGTAATATTACTACATTTATAGCATCACTTGTATTAATCGGTTTGGGTTCAGGAACGGTAAAAGGTTTTGCGTATACTTTAATGATTGGTATTTTGGTATCGATGTTTACTGCAATGGTTGTAACCCGTTATGTACTTTATGCGTTGCATGGTCTTGGATTTACTGACGAGAAGTTCTATGGAAGAGCAAAGAAAACGAAAGACTTTGACTTTATTAAAAAGAGAGCATGGTTCTTTGGTATTTCGGTGTTAACCATAGGAGTATGTTTGATTTTGATGGGAAAAAATTACATAAAAGGTGAGGGAGCATTAAATTACGGATTGGATTTTGTGGGCGGAACATCTGTAACAGCTGATTTTTCTACAGACTATACGATTGAACAAATTGAAGCGGAAATTCTTCCGGAGATAGCGGCGATTATTGATTCGAATAATATTCAGGCCAATAAGGTAGAAACTACTACACAGGTTACAATCAAAACTCCGACCATGTCATTGGAACAACGTGATGCGGTGAATGCAATGCTGGTTAGTAAATTCGGCGTGAAAGAAGAGTCAATTCAGTGCCAGAATATCAGTTCCCTGATTAGTGATGAAATGCGTTCTGATGCAATAGTGGCAGTAGTTGTATCTTGTATCTGTATGTTGATTTATATATGGTTCCGTTTTTCGGATATTCGGTTTGCAACAAGTGCAATTGTGGCACTGATTCATGATGTTATTATTGTAATAGGAGTATATGGTGTACTGCGAATTTCTGTCGGTAGTACGTTTATAGCATGTATTCTTACAATTGTCGGATACTCCATTAATGATACAATTGTTATTTTTGACCGTATTCGTGAGAATCTTGTAAGTGTAAAGGGAGCACATACACCGGAGAAACTACAGGAAATAGCGAATTGCAGTTTGGCGCAGACGCTATCCAGAAGTATTCATACATCGATTACAACATTTATTATGGTACTGATGCTTTATATTTTAGGGGTGGCATCTATCCGTGATTTTGCCCTTCCGTTGATGGCGGGCTTGGTTAGCGGAGCCTATTCATCTATATGTATTGCGACACAATTTTGGTATGTACTGAAAGTGAAATTCCCGGCAAAAGAGGCGGAGGAGTATGAATGATAATCTACTTGCTGATGATAAATGCAGTCGGATTTGCTATGATGGGCATAGATAAAACAAGAGCGAAACGTGGTCAATGGCGTATTTCGGAAAAGGCATTGTTTAACTGCGCGTTATTGGGAGGAAGTCTGGGAACGACACTTGGGATGTTTGTTTTTCGGCATAAGACCAGACACTGGTATTTTAAATATGGGATGCCATTGATTTTGGTTATACAAGTTTTGCTTATAAATTACATAGTTAATTAATAGAACCGGAGCGAGGGCTTATCATTGACCTCACTCCGGAATTTTAATATTATTGGAAGGATTAATGAAAAGACAGACAATTACCTGAAATAAAAATACGATAAGAAGTCTAAGCGGATTGCGTGTGGTCAGACCAGTTACAATTTTTTTAGTGAGATGATGGGAAAAGTTGACAAAAACTGCGTTTTTGTATAGAATTATGATATTGGTATGACCAGAGAATGGAAAAGATTTTTCAATGAGGATAAATGAAGAAAATAGGAGGAAGTTATGGGAAAACAAAAGAATGACAATCAGGAAGGAAGAGAGATTATCTTAAAACTCGGTAAGATGATTACAAATCGTATTCCAATCGCTCTTGGGATTGAGAAGCTGACGACAGAAGACCCGGAGTACTGGGGACTGGCTGCACTTCTGACAGATGAGCAGGCGGAAGTTGCACTGTCTATGGGCAGACGTAAACCACGTACTTTAGATGAAGTGGTAAAGCTTTGCGGAAAAGACCGTGCTACGACAGAGAAGCTTTTGGAAGAAATGTCTGTTATGGGTATCGTAGAGTATAACTGGGAGAATCCAAAGCATGAAAAGCAGTATCTTGTTCCGATGTTTGTTCCGGGAAGTGCAGAATTTACGAATATGAATAGTAAGCTTTTGCAGGAACATCCGGAAATGGGTAAGTTTTTTGAAGAGATGAGCCGTATTCCGTTGGAAAAGGTAACACCTATGGTACCGCCGGGAGGTGCCGGTATCGGTATGCATGTTATTCCGGTAGAAAAGGCGATTGAAATGGAGAATGAGTCTGTTCCGGTAGAGCATATTTCTCACTGGCTGGATAAGTATGAAGGAAAGTATGCGGCGAGTCCGTGTTCCTGCCGTAATTCCAGAAAGACTTTTGATGAAGGCTGTGCGGACGATCCGGAAGGATGGTGTATTGCAGTTGGTGATATGGCAGACTATGTTGTAGAGACTGAAAAAGGCGGTCGCTATATCACAAAAGAAGAAGCATTGGATATTCTTAGAAAAGCAGAAGAAAATGGTTTCGTTCACCAGATTACAAATATTGATGGGGAAAACAAGATTTTTGCAATTTGTAACTGTAATGTAAATGTATGTTACGCGCTTCGTACTTCGCAGTTATTTAATACGCCAAACCTTTCACGTTCTGCATATGTAGCAAGAGTTGAGAAAGAAAATTGTGTTGCCTGCGGCCGTTGTGTAGAGTATTGTCCGGCAGGAGCGGTAAAACTTGGTCAGAAGCTTTGTAAAAAAGACGGAAGTGAAGTAGAATATCCGAAAGTTCCGTTGCCGTCTGAACAGAAGTGGGGACGACATATGTGGACAGAGGATTATCGTGACAAGAATCGTATCAATTGTTATGATACCGGTACAGCACCATGTAAAACAGCATGTCCGGCACATATCGCAGTTCAGGGATACTTAAAAATGGCTGCACAGGGCAGATATCAGGATGCCCTTGCATTGATTAAAAAAGAAAATCCATTGCCTGCAATCTGTGGACGTATTTGTAACCGCCGTTGTGAAGACGCATGTACCCGTGGTTCTATCGATGAGGCAATTGCAATTGATGAAGTAAAACGTTTTATTGCAGAGCAGGATTTGAAGGCAGAGACACGTTATATTCCGAAGAAAGTAGTACCATCCTTAAATGGAGAATTTACAGAGAAAATTGCGATTATCGGTGGTGGTCCTGCAGGTTTGTCCTGTGCATTCTATCTGGCAGAAAAAGGCTATCGTCCGACTATTTTTGAAAAGAACGAAAAAGCAGGTGGTATGCTGGTATATGGAATTCCTTCTTACAAACTTGAGAAAGAAGTTGTTCAGGCAGAAATTGATATTATTGAAGCTATGGGCGTAGAAATCAAGACCGGAGTAGAAGTAGGCAAAGATATTACGATTCAGGAATTACGTGAGCAGGGTTACAAAGCATTCTATATTGCAATCGGATGCCAGGGCGGTAAAAAAGCAGGTGTTCCGGGTGAAGATGCAGCAGGTGTAATCACAGCAGTGGATTTCCTTCGTGAAGCAGGCGAAAAAGAAGCATATGCAATCGATGGCGATGTAGTTGTTATCGGTGGAGGTAATGTGGCAATTGATGCTGCAAGAGTAAGCGGACGTGTGGGAGCACCGAAAGTATCCATGTTCTGTTTGGAAAGTCGTGAGACCATGCCGGCATCTTTGGAAGAAATCACCGAAGCAGAAGAAGAAAATGTAATCATTAATTGTGGCTGGGGACCAAAGGAAATTCTGAGCGAAGACGGTAAGGTTACAGGCATCGTATTAAAGAAATGTATTTCTGTCACAGACGAAAACGGCAGATTTAATCCTACCTATGACGAAAATGAGACGATGACAGTTGCATGTAAGCATGTGATTTTCAGTGTAGGTCAGAGCATTGTATGGGGCGATTTGATTGCCGGTACAAAGGTAGAACTTGGACGTGGTAATGGTGCTGTTGCAGACGCACTTACTTATCAGACTGCAGAGCCGGATATTTTTGTGGGTGGTGATGTGTATACAGGTCCTAAGTTTGCAATTGATGCAATCGCAGCAGGTAAAGAAGGTGCGATTTCGATTCACCGTTTTGTACAGCCACACAGCAGTTTGACAATCGGACGTAACCGCCGTGATTTCATCGAACTTAATAAAGATGATATTTTGGTGGAGAATTACGATAATTCCAGTCGACAGATTCCTGGAAAAGATACTACTATCGATGCTAAGAAATCTTTCCGTGATGCTAGCACAGGCTTTACGGAAGAGCAGGTAAAAGCAGAAGTAGCAAGATGTTTAGGCTGTGGTGCTTCTGTGGTAGATACGAATAAGTGTATTGGTTGTGGTGTATGTACTACTAAATGTGAATTTGATGCAATCCATTTACATAGAGAATTACCGGAATGCAGTACAATGAGAACAAGTGAGGAGAAATTGAA
This sequence comes from uncultured Roseburia sp., assembly GCA_964393475.1. Taxonomy (GTDB): domain Bacteria; phylum Bacillota; class Clostridia; order Lachnospirales; family Lachnospiraceae; genus Roseburia. Next base: position 6,164 of record CAYMTX010000056.1, read on the forward strand.
ATATGTTCTCAGTTATGGTGCAAAACAGGCCATCAAAATTAAATTTTCTAAGAAAAAATAATAGGCAGCGGTGACAGATAAGCCCTATTTGTTACAGGAAAAGGAATATATTTTTAAAAAGATAGAGATCTGTTAAAGGTCTCTATTTTTTTGTAATAATTTTGAAAAAGAATCCTAAGAAAATCTTAATCTTTCAGCCCTTGCATTTTATGCTAATTTTATATACATTTAATGTATGGAATGAACTCATACACCAGAACTCACAAGCGAGTCTTGCATGGGTATGTTAAGAGGGAGGACATAGAATGACAAAGAGAAATTTAAAAAGAGGAACAGCGGCTGTGTTGGCACTTTGTATGGGTGTTGGATTGACAGCATGCGGTGGTAAGGAGACGACAGGTGAAGATGTGAAGTTTTACCGTGCTAATTATCAGCAGGATTTACCGGATACCTTTAAGAACATAAGCGGTTCACCGGTGATTAAGGGAGATACGGTGTATTATGCTGCCAATAGTGACGATTATACGAAGTATGGAATTTATTCTTATAATCTGACGACCAAAGAAGAAAAGACATATTTTACAAAGGAAGACAGTGCAGAGTATGATCCGCTTGCGGGTGATATGTATGTGGAACAGTATATAGTCGACGAAGATGGCAATATTTACATTTGCATGCAGACATGGAAAGTAGATACGACCGATATGAAAGACTGGTCGAATGCGACATTGGATGATGTTTTGAATTTCATGGTGGAAAGTTGGAATGTAACAGATACGGATGAAGCATTGTCGAACTGGAATGAATATTATTTGGAAGAGTATTCGAAACCGGAAAATGGATATGCCGATGAGAATGGGAATATCCTGTATTCGAAGCTTTTGACAGAATGGTCTTCCTGGAATTTGCCACGTACCTCTGCATATGAGATGAAGAAGATTGATGCTTCCGGAAATGAAGTATATGTAATACCGGTAGATTTGGGCTCAGAGTCTGAGGGAATATATTCTTATGTGATGGATACAGAAGTAGGGAATGACGGTACATTGTATATGTATATGAATCAGTATAGTGACAATGGAACGGATGAATATAGTATCATTGCATTTGATGCAGCAGGTAAGCAGATCGGTAAGTGTGCGATGAACAGCTACGGAAACGAATTGACGGTTTTAGCAGACGGTCGTGTTGGTGTTATCGGCTGGGCAGATGATGGTGGTTACAAAATCAGCCTGATTGATTCAAAGACGATGCAGGCCGGTGAAGAAATCAGTCTGGGTGACGGTTACGTTAGAAATTTAATTCCGATTGACGAAGAGAACTATCTGGTTTCAGAAAGCGGAGCTTTATATACGATGAACTTAAATACATTGGAAAAAGAATTGTATTTAAGCTGGGTTGATGCGGATATTACAAGTAACAGTGTAAATGGCTATCAGTTATTGGATGATGGCAGAATTTTAGTTACAACAGAAACCTATGACTATACTACGTATGCCAGAACAAATGAGATTGCAATTGTAGAAGAAATTCCGGCAGAAGAAGCAGCTAATATTCAGGTTATTACACTTGCCTGTATTTATACGGATTCCGAATTGGAGCAGAAGGTTATTAATGTGAATAAGAAGAATCCACAGACACGTATCCGTATCAAGACTTTCTATGAAGATTATGGCGATATGAATTACGAAGATGCAATGGCAGGTTTTATGACAGCAATGGCATCTGACCCGGATGTGGATATGGTATTCTTTAATGGTTCAAGTCCATATGCAGATATGATGAATTTTGCAGCCAAGGGCTTATTGATTGATTTAAATCAGTTTTTGGACACAGACAGTGAGTTAAAACGTGCGGATTTAATGGAAAGTGTGTTAAATGCATGTACTTATAATGATAAGCTCGTTGGTCTTCCGACCGGATTCAGTGTAAGCACAGTTCTTGGTAAAGTATCGGATGTAGGTACTGAACCGGGATGGACATTTGCTGAGATGAAAGCATTGTTGGATTCCAAAGAACCGGGAACACAGCTTTTCTATGGTGTTAACCGTGATTGGGCATTAAAGATGTGTTTGAATTTAGGTTACAAGCAGTTTATCGATATGGAAAATGCAAATTGTAGCTTTAATACGCAGGAATTTATAGATGTATTGGAATTTGCGAACCTTTTCCCGAAAGAATTCGAGTGGAAAGAGGATGAAGACCAGACACAGTTGTGGCATGAAGGCAAAGTACTTTTGGCAGATTTTTATTTGCGCGATTTTGAAGAGATTCAGATGTACACAGAGATTTTTGGAGAAGAATTGACTTATATCGGTTATCCGACAGCAGAAGGCAATGGTGCACTGATGAGTCTGGCGTCAAGCTTTGGTATTACAAAACACTGCGAGCAGCCTGAAGCAGCATGGAAGTTAATACGTGAATATTTCCTCCCGACAGATACAACGGATGGTGAATATTACAGATATAATTTCTCTGTCCGCAAGGATGAATTTGATAAATTCTGTGAAAATGCTATGAAAGATGATGGCTCCAATGGTTTCTGGGGCTGGGGAAATTTCGAGGTAGAATTAAAACCGGCTACACAAGAGCAGGTAGATGTAGTAAAAGATTTGGTCGCAAATATTACAGCTGTTGATGGTGCAATGTCAAATGATATTATGAACATTATTAATGAAGAAGCGGCAGGATACTTTGCAGGTACTAAGACCGCAGCGTCAGTAGCAGAGACAATTCAGAGCCGTGTATGGGTATATTTAAGTGAAACAAACTAAATTCTTTCAGAAAAAAGAAAAAGTGAATAACGAAAATAAAAGAAAGAAACAGATTAAAGACAGGGTATCAGGGCTTTTCCTGATACCCAGTCTGATTGGTGTATTACTGTTTTTTGTATTGCCGTTTCTGGTAGTGATTTTCTATTCCTTTGTAGATAACTCGATTAGTAAACAGTTTGTGGGATTTGAGAATTATATTAAGCTATTTAACAATCGGGCGTTCCGGACCGCGGTGGGTAATACCTTACTGTTTTCAGCAATTGCAGTACCTCTGGCAGTGATACTGGGGTTGCTTCTGGCATTCTTACTGGATTCGGGAATTCCGATGCGAAGCCAGTTGAGAAGTGCGTTTTTGACACCGCTTATGGTGCCGATTGCATCAGTCGTATTGATTTTTCAGGTATTGTTTGATTACAATGGTGTAGTCAATGAATGGCTTGCGAAGTTTGGAGTGGAGCAGATTGACTGGCTGAAATCGTCGTCGGGTCTGTTTGTTATCATATTATTATTCCTATGGAAGAATCTGGGCTATAATATGATTTTATTTTTATCAGCAATTGGTAATGTTCCAAAGGATGTAGTGGAAGGTGCGCAGTTGGATGGCGCAGGCAGATGGAAAATATTCTGGCATATTAAGCTGCGATATTTGTCACCGATGGTCGTATTTACTACGATACTTTCCATTATTAATTCATTTAAGGTATTTAGGGAAGTATATCTGTTGACAGGCGATTATCCGGTAGGAACGCTTTATATGTTACAGCATTATATGAATAATACGTTTTCGTCCGCGGATTATCAGAAACTGTCTACAGCAGCGATTTATATGTCGATTGTTATGATTATTATTATCGGAGCAATGATTTTATTTGAGAACCATTATGGAAAGGACATTGAGGAAGAATGACAAAGAGAGCAAAAAGAAGAGAATTTGTCACCAAATCCTGTCTGCTTTTTATAGCAGTCATTACGGCGGCATTGTTTCTGACTCCAATTGTACTGACCATCACCAATTCCTTTATGTCTGCATCAGAAATATCCTCCAACTATGGTGTGATTTTTCAAAATGCAACCAGTGATGGGAAGACATATATTGCAGAAACGGTTAATTTGAAATTTATTCCGGATATGGTGACGTTCTCACAGTACATAACAACTTTATTTAAAAGTCCGGATTATTTGTTAAAGTTTTGGAATTCCATTATTTTGGTCGTGCCGATTGTGGTATTCCAGTTAATAGTGGCAGTATTTGCAGCCTATGGTTTTACAAAGACAAAAGGAAAGCTTTCTGCCATTGTATTTTTTGCATATATCATTTTAATGATGATGCCGTATCAGGTAACGTTAGTGCCGAATTATCTGGTGTTGAACCGGATGAAATTATTAAATACGAATTGGGCCATCTGGTTGCCGGGTATTTTTTCACCGTTTAGTGTGTATCTGATTACAAAGTATATGAAGCGAATTCCTGTGCCTCTGTTAGAAGCAGCGAGAATTGACGGAGCCAATGAATGGCAGGTGTTTTCTAAGGTTTGTGTACCGATTTGTAAAGGAATTATAATGTCTTGTGCAATTCTGGTATTTATCGATTATTGGAATATGGTAGAACAGCCACTGTTATTCTTTAGTGATACGGATAAGTATCCGTTATCCATTTTCTTGTCAAAGATTAATGCAGGTGAGGTTGGATTAGCGTTTGCGGTAGCAACCATCTATATGATACCAAGTTTACTGATTTTCCTTTATGGTGAAGAACAGTTAGTGGAAGGTATTGCATATCAGGGTGGTGTAAAAGGTTAAACAGAGTAGAGGAATGGAGTTATAACAATGAGTGAAAGAAAAGATAAGATCAAAAACATAACGATTGTGTTTTTAAGTATCATGCTGGTACTGACCTTTTTTTCGAATACTATCATGAATTACTCTCTTGTAGAAGTAAGTACACAGGGAGTTTATGGTGGTTCCATTACGACGAAAGTCCGCGGAAGCGGAACAGTAATGGCAGCAGAGACAGTTTCGGTAGAAGCTGCATCCGGAAGAAAAATCGAGACGATTAATGTCAAGACCGGTGCGGAAGTATCGGAAGGGGATGTATTGTTTACACTTGGAAAAGGTGACAGTGATGAGCTTGCTTCGGCAAAAGATGCTTATGAATCCGCAAAAGATGCATATGAAATTGCTATTTTACAGTCAGGTATTTCGGTAGCAGAACGTAAGGTTATTGAGTCCGGAAAATTCGGCTCGCTTTCTGACAGACAGAATGCACTGGTTAGTGAGCAGGAAAAGCTTGCAACCTTGCAGAAGCAGTATGATGAGATGACGGAATATATTGATGATTTAAAGGCAGAGAGAGACAGTGGTAGTGCAGATACCAACAGAGTTAATGATATTAATTATCTTCTGGGGGAAGTCAGCTGGAAATATGAGGAGACGAAGAAAGAAATCGATAGATTAACAGAGTCTGCCGGTGATGCAGAAGCGTATGTTCAGCAGATTAATCTGCATTCCCAGTACAAGTCACTGTGTGAATTAAAAGAAAAGGTAGACGAACTTTCTGGAAAAGGCGGCGATACAGAAGTCAAAGCAAAAATGGCGGGTACAGTTACACAGATTAATTATTATGCCGGTCAGACGATTAAAGAGAATACGATTGTAATGGAATTGAAACCGGAGAACGAAGCATTTACGATGCAGTTTACGGTAACACAGGCACAGTCAAGACGAATCAAAGCAGGAGACCCGGCAGAGATTTTATATAACTGGCGTGCAGATGATATCACAGCAAAGGTTACATCAGTTCAGAGGGATCTGCAGAACAGAGAATCTTATATTGTTAACTGTGAATTTTCGGGAGATGTGAATGTGGGTGATTCTTATACAGTATCTATCGGACAGCAGAGTTCCAATTATGATTATGTAGTGCCTACGAGCTGTATCAGAGAAGACTCAAACGGTAAATTTGTTTTAATTATCGAATCAAAGAGTACACCGTTAGGAAATCGTTATTATGCGAGAAGAGTAGACGTAGAAGTGATTACGTCGGATGATTCCCAGTCGGCGATTATAGGCGCATTTGATGGTTATGTATATGTTATTACAACAACTTCGAAACCGGTAGAAGAAAATCAACAGGTTCGTTTGGCAGAATAGTATTTCTTGGAAATGAGGATAATATGAAACGATATAGAAAAATATGTGGATTAGCGGCATGTGTCCTTTCTGCAATTCTCCTATGCTGTATCGAACGTGGTATCACAGGAAGTCTGAATACGCAGACATTGGCAAAACGCTGGTCCACAGAAGAAGAGTTTGCCCAGTTTGCATGTTATTTTACGAAAGAAGCTGCATTTTCCGAAGAACAGATACTGGGAGTAGAGCGCAGTCTGGTAACGGCTATGGAAGAGGCCTCTGTCACCAGTGAAAATGAAAACGGTGGAAGAAACTGGATTGATGCGTATTCCAGTCAGGGACAGCTTGTCATCAGTTCTGAAAGGGGAAGCGTTGAAGTTCGAGCATTCGGTGTCGGCGGTGATTTTTTTCAATTTCATCCATTGACATTGTTAGATGGTAATTATTTTGATGGCAGTGATGAGAATGGTGACGGTGTAGTTATAGATGAAACGGTTGCATGGCAGTTATTTGGTTCGAATCATGTGTCCGGTATGGAAGTTGAGATTAATGGCGCAGTTTATCCGATTCGTGGTGTAGTCAGAAGTGATGCCGGAATTTTTTCGGAGGCTGTAAATGAAGGAGCTGCAACGATTTATGTGTCCTATGATATTTTAGAAGGAGAAGACAGTAAGCTTTCGCTTCACTGCTATGAAGTGTTGCTGGCAAATCCGGTCAAGAATTTTGGTAAAGATGCTGTAGTTAAATCACTAGGCTTGGAAGAGCAGTATTATGAATTAATTGAATGTTCTGCAAGATATGATTTGGCACATCGTTTTGAGATAATTAAAGATTTTGGCGTTCGTTCCATGACTACTAAGAATATTGTATTTCCGTACTGGGAAAATCGTGCCAGAGGTTATGAAGATATTTCGGCTCTTTTCCTTGTGCTGGAAATTATCTGTATGATTTATCCGGTATGCTGGTTGTTGAAAAAGGCATATGGTTATTGGAAGCGTCGGAATGAGTTAAAGAAGAAAGCATGGGAAAAATGCAAAGAAATGGGCGGATTTATTTTCTCACTGTTGAAAAATACGATAAAAACATATAAATTAGTGAATAAGAAGAAATAACATTACTGAACATAGCGTAAGCAGTAGTGTAATAGAAAAGAGGCATGGAATATTGCCTCTTTTTTGAATATCGCACAAATATATTGTTATGAAGGTGCTGAATAATTACGAACAAATGAGGAATGCATATGAAGCGGATTGTCATGGTAGTGGGTGGTGTTGAGACATTAGAATATTTTTCGTATCGGATGGGAACGACTTTTGCGGCGTTGGGATATCCGGTTTTTTATTATGATTTAAAAGATGAGATGACAAGCGCCAAGCGATTGCGAAAGTTTATTCGAACCGGAGAGACGGTACTTGTAACCTTTAATTTTGAAGGACTGGAAAAAGAACCGGGCGTGTATCGTGATGGAATTGGTTATGTATGGGATGAGTATAGAATTCCGTGTTATAACATTGCAGCAGATCATCCATATTATTATCATGACAGACTTAGTGATTTGCCAAAAGAGTATCATCACATCAGTATTGATAAGTTCCATGAACAGTACTTTAAAGAATTTTAT
>CAYMTX010000057.1:0-13349 GCA_964393475.1 uncultured Roseburia sp.
GGCAATGGGTATTTTAAGCTGGATACTGTATTTTATCAATCCGGTAGATAATGACAGAGTAGAGAAAAAGCAGGGGACAAAATCCGGCTGGGGTTTCCTGAAAGAGCCATTATTTTATATCTGTACACTGACTTTGTTCTTTTACTTGTGTGCGGAACAGGGTGTTATCGGCTGGATGATTACTTACTTTAAGGATACGAAATTGTTGCCGGAAACACTGTCACAGATTACTGCAAGTGTGCTGTGGGTAATGATTCTGGCGGGACGTTTGCTGACAGCATGGCTGTCAACCAAATACAAAAAGGAAAATCTGCTGGTTATTATGGGAATCGGTCTGGTAGCGTTCTTTATACTGCTTTTGTTTGGCAGAACGACACCTCTTATTGTCCTTGGAATCATGGGATTTGGATTCAGTATGGCAGGAATCTATCCGACTACCGTGTCCATTACCGGACTTATCATTGAGAAATATCCGATGGCATGGAGTTATATTCTGACGTTTGCAAGCTTTGGTTCGATTCTTATGCCTACGATTATCGGAAGCATTGCAGAGACAGCGGGTATTTACTATGGTATGAGTTCAATTGTGGCAGTAGTTGCGATTGATTTGATTTTTATATTAATACTGAACCGTTATATAAAAAAGCATAGTCATCATTCAAAATGATAACGACAGAAGTATAGTTGTAAAGTACAAAACAAGTATGACTATTTCAGAATGTGTGGGGTGACATATGAAAACAGCAAAAAATCAGATTTGGAATTTTAATCATGAAATTGAAGCGGAAGTTTGTGCACAAGGGGTAGAACGTAAAATTCTAAGCTATACAGATGAACTGATGTGTGTGGAAAATCATTTTAAGGAAGGTGCAGCAGGTGCGTTGCATCATCACCCGCATACCCAGATTACCTATGTGGTTTCCGGTCAGTTTGAATTTGAGATTGAGGGTGTGAAAAAAATAGTGAATCCGGGAGATTCCATGCTGAAAAAAGATGGAATCGTACATGGATGTGTGTGTTTAAAAGAAGGGATTCTGTTAGATATCTTCACACCGATGCGCGAAGAGTTTGTATAAAACAGTACTGCATGCACAAGTGCGCATCCATCGCGCACGGAACAAAAGCTGTGCTATATAAGAAATTGGAACGAGAGTGTGCTTCGCACACTCTCGTTCCGGTTTTTACGGAGTCCAATTATCATCACCGGATAAAACAGCTTCTTTGACGTATTTTGTGGTGTCATTTTGGGTTAGCAGAGTAACAAAGTCTGCCGGAGTGACAGGTGCAGGCTGATTATTGTATTCTGCATACAGAATGGTGTCATGTGCTTCCGGTTTATTCCAGTCGTGGAAACGTTTTGGATGAATATGAGAACCAAACTCACAGTCTATGAAAATCGTTTTGGCAAATTCGCGCCATGGTCTGCCGAGATAGACGGAAGCAGGCGGACATTGCGAACCGGTTAATTTACATTTGGAAAAAATATAGCCATATTCCTGACCTTCTGCAGTAGAGGCAGCAGTTATGTAACCCTGTGTTTTGGCTTTGCCGGTCTCATCGAATGCTTCTGAAGCGTTTATGCGAGGCAGGGATTCTATTGTACAGTTTTCAAAATAAGCAGTTGCACTTCCGAAAATAAAATCAACATCTCCGCAAATATAACAGTTTTTATAATAGTGTCTTCCGTTGATGCGTGGAGCATACTGTTTCGGACCAATAAAACCATTTAATTCTTTCTCCTTTGGCGGAAGCGGGCCGGTAAACAGTGTATCCTGATGTCCGAGTAATCTCACATTTTCAAAAAACAGGCGGTCACCATCTGCATAGAGAGCAATTGCCTGACCATGCGTGGCAGAATCGCCGGATGCGTTTTCGATGGTTAGATTCTTCATAGTAATATCATGTGTATCAATAAATACGGAGTAGGAACGGAATGTTCCGCGTTTCATGCCGTCCGGCATGAAATCGAAGGCGTAGTCATCGTAAGTGATAACAGTTTCGGAATTGCTATCGCCTGTTCCGATAAAAGTAAGGAATGGACGGTTAATGGTTAGTTTTTCGTGATAAATACCCGGTTCTATGTAAACGGTTACAAAATTTGTATTGTCTATAGGAATGCTGTTTACGGCGGCTGTTATCGTAGGAAAACTGTCGGGTCTATTGTTTTGAGAAACGTAAATTTTATTCATAAAATCCCCATTCTGCAAGAGTTTTGCGTTTAATACTATTTTCTAAATGCATTATAGCACATGGTTTTGGAATTTAATATATTTTATAAGCATACTTGTGCTATTTGGATTGAAAAAGTAGGGAAAATTGCATATAATATTGGTAACGTTTACATTTGAAAAAGCGCATTCAGCAGAATGCAGATAGTGAGGAAACATGTTAGGACTTGACCGTAAACCGATTCGTGGACAGAAATTACAACCATTAGATATAGTTGAGGGTTTCCGTGTACGACCGGGGTATTATAATAGAAATGGAGCGACACAGGCAGAGCATGGTGTCAGCTTCACAATTTCGTCTCATGGAGCGACAAAATGTACGCTCTTGTTGTTTAAACCACAGCAGAAGGAACCATATGCGAAGATTCCGTTTCCGGATTCTTATCGTATAGGTGGCACGTTTTCTATTTTTGTATATGGTCTTCGGATGGAAGAGTTTGAGTATGCATACCAGTTTGAGGGAGTATATGATGAAGAAAAAGGTCTTCGTTTCCATAAAGACAATGTTATTTTAGACCCATATGCGCGAGCCGTGGTAGGACAGCGTGAGTGGGGACAGCGCCCGCAGGGAGAGGAAGAGAAGTTTGTATATCGTGCGAGAGTGGTAGAGAATAACTTCGATTGGGGCAAGTTAAAGCAGTTAGAGACACCATTTGAAGATTTGGTTATTTACGAGGCGCATGTGAGGGGCTTTACGAGGGATAAATCGTCAGGTGTAGAGCATCCGGGAACTTTTCAGGGGCTTCGTGAGAAAATTCCGTATTTGAAAGATTTAGGAATTAATGCGGTAGAGTTAATGCCGATTTTTGAATTTGATGAGATGGAAAATACCAGAATTGTTGAGGGTGAGCGCCTATATAATTACTGGGGATATAACACAGTCTGTTTTTTTGCTCCGAACACCGGATATTCATCTGAAATTGAGCATAATCACGAAGGTGACGAGTTAAAGAGTCTTATTTATGATTTAAAAGAGAATGGTATAGAAGTTATTTTAGATGTTGTGTTTAATCATACCGCTGAGGGAAATGAGAACGGACCAACATTTTCTTTTAAAGGAATTGATAACAATATTTATTATATGCTGACACCGGAAGGATTCTACTATAATTTTAGTGGTTGTGGAAATGTTATGAATTGTAATCATCCGGTTGTGTCGCAATTTATTTTGGAGTGTCTGCGCTATTGGGTTACAGAATATAGGGTAGATGGTTTCCGATTTGACCTGGCATCTATTTTGAGCAGGGACGAACATGGTGTGCCAATGGAGAATCCACCGCTATTGCGTCAACTTGCATGCGATCAGATTTTGGGAAAAGTAAAACTGATTGCAGAGGCATGGGATGCCGGTGGGTTGTATCAGGTGGGAAGCTTCCCGTCATGGAGCCGTTGGGCTGAGTGGAATGGCAAATATCGTGATGATATGCGTCGTTTCTTAAAAGGTGATGGTGGTATGGCAGGTACTGCAATTACCCGAATTACAGGTTCCAAAGATTTATATGGTCCAAGCAGGGCGAATGCTTCTGTAAATTTTTTGACCTGTCATGATGGTTTTACACTTTATGATTTATATTCTTATAATCATAAGCATAATGAGAAAAATGGCTGGGGTAATACCGATGGCGATAATAATGGCAACAGTTGGAACTGTGGTGTAGAGGGTGAGACAGAGCTTGCAGAAGTAGATGCGCTTCGCCGACGCATGGTAAAAAATGCGTGTGCGACACTGATGTGTAGTCGTGGAGCGGCAATGTTCCTTGCCGGTGATGAATTTTGTAATACACAGTTTGGAAATAATAATGCTTATTGTCAGGATAATATTATCTCATGGCTCGATTGGAGCCGCATGGAAGAGTATAAGGAGATTTATGAATTTTTCCGCTTCATGATTGCCTATCGTAAGGAGCATCCGATTTTGCGTAAGACGACAAAGGCATCTCTTTGCAAGCTTCCAGAAATTAGTATTCATAATGGATTCCCTTGGAACGGAGGTACTGACTATAACAGCAAACTTATTGGTATTATGTATGCCGGTCGTGATGAAAAGGATATTAGGGATGATATCATTTTTTACTGTATGAATGCATATTGGGAGCCACTTATTATGCAGCTTCCGGAATTGCCGGCGGGATTACAGTGGAAAGTAGTAGTGAATACGAATTGTGAATATTTTGATGGTAAAAATTTTGAGTCTGAGACAGAATTCTACTATAAAAAGACGGTGAAAGTTCCACCGCGGACTGTGGTAGTGTTAGAGGCTGAGACGGTAAGGTAAGACTAGTGGAATGGGACTGTAAAAACGGATGATTTACAGTCCCATTTTTGTAACATAAAAATTAATCCTGCTTCCAAAACGTGTGCTCTTTGTGGGGCTGGATTTGTAAGCAGGATGAAATGTTGATAAGTACTTGTTGCATGTCGGGGGATAGGCTGCGGAAATTACTGATTAGTAGACCTTCGTTTTCCGTATAGTAGAGGTCTTTGTGATGTCGGATTGTGGTGCGACCGATAAGATAATCGCTACTGGTGTTTAAAAGAATTGACATTTTTAAAAGTGTTTCACAATCCGGTAAGCGACGGCCCTGAATGTAGCCGGCAGCAGTGCTGTAGTTGATGTTCAACCGGCGCGCAAATTCACTTCTGGAAATGCCTTTTTCCTCAAGTAGGATTTGGATTCGTATTCCAATGTTCATAGTGTAAACTCCTTTTGAATTTTTATAAGAACATTGTAGAATACCGGGTTTTATAATTCTTTAAATTGCGCGAAACGCGTAAGTGTTTCTTAGTATCTCGGAAAAAGGTGGTGGGACATTAAGTCCAACCACCGTCTAAAATGATAATCTGTCCGGTTAAATAATTGTGTTTTTGAGCCAAATCTAAAACGAGTTCAGCGACCTCTTCCGGTAATCCGAATCTTCCGGCAGGAATTTCATCCGTTAATGCCACGATGTCTTCTTCGGTGAAGCAGGCATTCATTTGTGTGTCAATGCAGCCGCACGCGATAGCATTTACCTGAATACCGCTTGGTGCCAATTCTTTTGCCAGTGCTTTTGTAAAGGTGTTCATACCGCCTTTGCAAGCGGAATATGCTACTTCGCAGGAAGCACCTACATTTCCCCATACAGAAGAAATATTAATGATTTTACCGGACTGCTTTGCGACCATATAAGGCACGGCATGTTTGCAGGTGGAAAAGACAGAGGTAAGGTTCGTATTCAGAATACGGTTCCAGTCGTCAATTGACATGTCAGTGAGCAGTCCGACATAGGAAATGCCGGCATTGTTCACTAATATATCTACACCACCAAAACGTTTTTCAATATCGTTAAATAACTGCTTTACATAGGAATAGTCACCTATATCGCCAATGCTGGTAAGTATCTGTGTGTGGTAGGTTGCTGTTAGTGCCTCTGCAAGGGCTAATAATTCTTTTTCTGATTTTGAACAGTTGATAACCAGATGATAACCGGATTTTGCAAAGGCTATGGCGATTGCCTGGCCGATTCCTCGGGAAGCACCCGTGATAAGTACAGTTGTATTCATATATAAATCGTCTCCTTTTGATAAAATTTTTGTAACAGTCCATCCATCGCATTGCCTATTCGCAAAACGCCCGTTTGGGCGGTATTTTCATGTTTTAAGCGTTTATCGCCCAATATTTTTTGGTATTTGGGTGGTAAAAAGCTCTTTTTGGCATTTACCACCCAAATACTTCTCAAAAACGACATTATATTGGCTGTTTTCTGTATTTTTCTTGAAAAACTCTGTATATTTTGGGTGATATATCATTTTTTTGTTCATGTATCACCCAATTTTCTAAGTTAGTAACAGTTCACTCATGCCATTCGCAAAGGCACCCCGCCATTACATGGCTGAACTGTTACCTAAGTTACTGATTTTTTAAAAATGGTACTAGACAGATAAAAAAAAGTGTGCTATTATATTGTAGTGTCATTTGAATAATGATTACGGCGTGTGGCTCAGTTTGGTAGAGCGCTACGTTCGGGACGTAGAGGTCGCAGGTTCGAATCCTGTCACGCCGATGTTAAACCCTTGATTTTCAAGGGTTTTTTTAATTCATAGGAAAGTACTCGTTTGCTTATGGAATGAAAGTATATGTATTCTTATGAATCAAAAATGCTCCGCAAAGATGTACACCTCGCGGAGAAGAAAGTAATCGCAAAGCGTTCCTCTCTTCGTTCAAAAAGTACCCTGGTTGAAAAGGGTGTCCTTCGAAAATTCTAACAGAAATTATCTCGAATGTGAATAGGAGATGTTTAGTTTTAAACTCTTATAATATTCCATTGGTGTCATGTTATATTCTTTTTTGAATGCCCGGAAGAAGTGGTTATATCCGCCGAATCCGCCAAGGGCATAGACTTCCCTGATTGGTTTCCCTTGTTCAATATATTTACGGCAGAGGTCTAAGCGTGCTTTGACAATATAAGCATGCGGTGTCTGTCCGGTTGTGCGTTTGAATTCGCGGCATATGTGGTAACGACTGATGAAGAATTCCTTTTCTAACTGTTCTAAGGTCAAATCTTCGGTCAGGTGCTGGTGTATATAACGGAAGACATCATCCATTAGGAGATTTTTACGGTTGTGACTCCGGTGTACCTTGTCAGCATCAATGCAGCTTCGCATAAAGAGAATCAATGCCATAGAAATTAAGTTCCGCTCATACAGTTCGTGTCCGTAGGCTTCCGTATCCTGCGGCATTTTCAAAAGCGTCAGCGTAATATTTTTTATTAACATGGAAAGATTGCTTTTGGCACGGACAACGGCAATATTGTGCGGAGCAAATTGGAAGCTGGCGAGCAGATTTGTATTCTCGTCGGAAAGCTCTTCTAAAAATTCCGGTAGGATACGAAGTTGTAAAAACTCCAATGGGTAGCGGTCAACGCGTGCCCGAAAAGAGGTTTTTTCTCCCGGTTTTAATAAAATCATATCTTCGGTTGTGCAGAAATGCCAGTCGTTTTCAATCAGAAAATGCCCATTCCCTTTTGATATATAGAAAATTGTATAGTATTTTCCGGAAGAAAACTGTCGCTTCCCTGTTTTTTCAAAGGTATAAAGAGCGACAGAGTAGAATTTATTTTTCATATTTTTGAATAGTTACATTCCTTTCGTAAAAATAAACAAAATAGGTACTTTTGAAATAGCACTTATGCACAAAAATCACGATACATCAATTAGCGATAGTTCTTGTGCAAGAAATGAATATGTTTTGATTTTAACAAAGTTTATAATAAATGTACACAAAAAGTTCAAACAATTATAATACAAAAGGAGAAAGTTTCGTAATGAAAAAAGAAGTTAGACAATTTTCGATGCTGGACAAAATTGGTTATACCCTTGGTGATATGGGATGCTGCTGTACAGAACAGTTCCGTTCTGCATATTTGTCAGTATTCTTCACATTGGTTTTGAAGATTAATCCTGCACATTCAGCCATTTTGTTCTTAATTACAAAAATCTGGGATGCTATTAATGACCCGATTATCGGCGCATTGGTAGACAGCAGAAAAGATAATGGAAAAGGAAAATTTATTCCTTGGATTCGCGCATTTGCAATTCCGATGGCAGTTGTCTGTGTATTAGGTTTCTATGATACAAGCAATTGGGCATACAGTGTCAGACTGATTTATGCATTTGTATCTTATGTGGTATATGAAATTATGTATACCTGTGTCAATGTACCATATGGTAGTTTATCAAGTGTTATGACAGATGATGTCAATCAGAGAACAGACCTTTCCCGTTATAGAAGTCTGGGTGGTACAATTTTCATGACTGTTGCAGTAATTGCAGGTCCGATGTTCTTATACAAGGACAACCAGCCGGTGCCGGAGCGTTTCATTATTTTAGCAGCAATTTTTGCGGCAGTAGGGGTTGTCTGCCTGATGCTTACAAGCTTCTGGTGTAAGGAGCGTATCGTAGCAGAGTCTCTTGTAAAAGAAGATGCACCAAAAGTAAACTATTTTGAAGTAGTAAAAGAAATTTTTAGCAATCGTGCATTAATCGGTTGTATGCTTGCAAGTTTTATCGGTATGGTGGGCGCATCTGTAGTAAATGGTTTAAATACTTATTTATATAAAGATTACTTCGGAAATGTACAGCTTTCTGCAATGAGCGGTATGTTAAGCGTGCTCTGGTCAGCGATTGCATTTATTGGTATCAAATTTGTAGCGAAGAAATTCGGTAAAAAAGAATGGATTATGTACAGTGCTACATTCTCAGTAATTGTGTATGCAGTGCTTCATTTTGTACCGATTACAGACGGAATGACTTTTATTATTGTAAATGGTATCTGTTATCTTGGTGTTTCCGGTTTTCAGGTACTTATCTGGGCACTTGTAAATGATGCAATTGATTACCACGAATTAATTCATGGAAAGAGAAATGAAGGTATTGTGTACTCTGCATATTCTTTCGTGCGTAAATGTGCAAATGCTGTTTCAGCATCATTGTCAAACCTTGCACTTGTTTTTGTAGGATATGATGTAAATGCGGCTGTGCAGACAGAAGCAGTTACCAAAAATATCTGGAGTTGGTATACAACACTTTATGTAGGCGGTTATTTATTAGCAATTCTTGTATTGAAATTTGTATATCCGTTAACAAAAGAAAAAACGCAGGAAATGCTGGATACATTAGCTGAGCGTCGTGCGCAGAAAAAAGAAGCATAGGATTTAGAAAAGGATTAGTAACAGATGATAAAACAGATTTCAATAGAAAACCGCTCCAACCATACGTTACGCGGAGTGGTGAATTTGCCGGAGGTGTGTGAAGATGGCAGCAGAGTGCCTGTCATTGTAAATCTTCATGGATTCGGCGGAAATAAATGCGGTTACAAAAATTTGCATGTGCAGCAGGCAAGAGCACTGGAAAAACAGGGTGTTGCATTTGTACGATTTGATTTTTACGGTAATGGAGAAAGTGATGGAGAGTTTTCGGACATGACGTTTCCTTCACTTCTGGAAGATACCGAGGATATCTACCGCTGGGTTTTAGAGCAGGAGTGGGCAGATACAGAGCAGATAATCCTGATGGGACACAGCATGGGCGGTTATGTAGCATCCACAATGGCACCAAAGTTGAATCCGGCAAAACTGATTCTTCAGTCACCGGGTGCTGCAATGTGGATTGGAGCATTGGAGCGAGTGCAGGCAATGGAGGAAAAAGGTATCTTTTCTGCGGATATCGAGGGACTTTCTTTCTCGACTGCCTTTAACAAAACAATGCATCCGTATGAACCGTTTGCTTCTGCAGAGGGATATCACGGACCGGTACTTCTGTTAAAGGGTTCCGAAGACCAGATGGTTTATGAGGAGATTTGCGAAAACTATAAGAAAGTCTATGGCGGGCAGTGTACTTATGTTTTCGTAGAGGACGGAAATCATAATTTTGCAAGCATTAAGACCCGTAAAATTGTAGAAGATGCAATTGTAGCATTTGTAAGAAATAGGTAGAAATGTTGCATTTATAAAAATGAAAAGGGGATGTGGAATAAGCTGGTATGTGGCTTGTTTTACGTCCCCTTTTGTGAATGTGCAGATGATGAAATGTAAACTGAAAAATCCGTTGCAAAATACCCCTTCCGTGATATAATTTATAAGATAAGAAAGAAGAAGGGATGGTCAGTAAAATGGCAAAAGACGTAATTATTGCATGTGACTTTAACAGCAAGGAAGAAGTGTTCAATTTTTTGAGTAAATTCGAAGAGGAAAAACCATTTGTAAAAATCGGTATGGAACTTTTTTATGCGGAAGGACCGGAAATTGTCCGCGAAATTAAAAAAATGGGACACAAGATTTTCCTGGATTTAAAATTGCATGATATTCCGAATACGGTTAAGAAATCAATGGCAGTATTGTCCAGACTTGATGTGGATATGTGTAATGTACATGCGGCAGGTACAAAGGGAATGATGTCCGCTGCTATCGAAGGATTGACCAGACCGGACGGAACAAGACCTTTACTGATTGCAGTAACCCAGCTTACTTCAACGAGTGAAGAGGTTATGCAGCAGGAATTATGGATTGATAAACCAATCGATGAGACGGTAATGCATTATGCGAAAAATACAATGGAAGCCGGACTGGATGGTGTCGTATGTTCACCACTTGAGGCCGGAAAAGTACATGAGGTATGTGGTGAGAAGTTTTTGACAATTACACCGGGCGTTCGTTTTGCAGATGGTGATATGGGGGATCAGAAGCGTGTGGCCACTCCCGCGAAAGCAAGAGAATGGGGGTCTGATTATATCGTAGTAGGCAGACCGATTACACAGGCAGAAGATCCGGTTGCGGCATACAGAAGATGTGTGAGTGAATTTATCGGTTAACAATGGGGTGCGTTTGGATATTGGACATACCGGTACGTTGTAGTAAAGAGAAAGGCTTAGTCGTTATATATGAAAAAAGGATTTACAGGTAGTACGTTGAAAATAGTTGCGATGGCTGCAATGTTTATCGACCATGTCGGAGCAATTATTTTTGCAAGAATGCTGATGGCAACAGGCTTAAATGAAATGGATACAACCAATACTGAGTTGGTGATGGAATGGCTTTCACAAAATGCAGATGTTTATGGTGCATATACGATTTGCAGAATGATTGGTCGTATTGCATTTCCGATATTTTGCTTTTTGTTGATAGAAGGATTTAGGCATACGAGTGATGCAAAAAAATATGCAATTCGCTTGTTTGTATTTGCGTTGATTTCGGAGATTCCGTTTGATTTGGCGTTCTCAAGTAAGGTATTAGAATTTGACCATCAGAATGTTTTTTTTACATTGGCGATTGGTCTTGTAACTATTATGGGATATAAGAAAGTAGAAGAACGTGAGTTTCAGAATCGCTTTACACAGATTTTGATACAGATATTGGTAGGGCTGGTTGGAGCGTTCGCAGCTCAGCTGCTTCGTACCGATTATGGCATGCTTGGGGTATTGGTAGTTGTAATGTTCTATGTAATGCGTGACAATCGTTTTTATCAGATAGCAGCAGGTATTGTTTTGTTTATTGAAAATATAACGGCTTGGTTTGCGTTCTTGCCGATTCTGGCATACAATGGAAAACGCGGTTTGAATGTGAAATGGGTGTTCTATGTATTCTACCCTGCGCATTTGCTGATTTTGTATGGAATTTGCTGCCTGATGGGAATTGGGGCAATTCCTGCCATATAGGGAAAAACAGTAGTTTTATGATGCATAAATTAGTGTCAATAGCGCAAAAAAATATTGTGAGCAAAAATTAGATGTGATATGATAAAAAAGAGCAGAGCTTTCGGGTCCCGGAAGCTTTGTTATTTTGTGTGACCGGAGGTGCGATGGCATGTTAAAGTATTTTAGAACAGACGACCAGGTTATTCATGAAGAGGAAAAACTGTGTGATGGATGTTGGGCACGTATGATTGCTCCATCCCAGGAAGAGTGTGAATATATTGCAGAACAACTTATGGTAGATATTGAAGATGTTCAGGCGGCACTTGACCCGGAAGAAAGTTCGCGTATTGAGCTGCAAGATGGATACACCCTGATATTAGTGGATATTCCGGCTACAGAGGTTCGACATGAGAAGAATGTGTATACGACTATTCCATTAGGTATTATTTTGACTCAGGATGTAATTGTTACAATTTGTACAGAAGATACTCCGATTCTGCGTGGGTTTATTGAAAAACGTGTGAAAGAATTCAGTACAAAGAAGAGACTGCGTTTTGTATATCAGATATTGTATCGTGCGACTGGAAATTATCAGTCGAACTTAAGAACGATTGATAAAAAAAGAATGGAAATAGAAGAACATATCAGTGATGACCCGGAAGATGTGGATATTATTGCGTTACATGAGTTGGAATCTACACTGGTATACTTTGCGACATCTATCCGTGCTAATGGTGTGGTGTTAGACCGTCTGACCAGATATAAACGTTTAGAGCAGTATCCGGAGGATAAAGAACTGCTGGATGATGTAATTGTGGAAAATAGACAGGCTATTGAAATGACTTCCATTTATAGAGATATCATCAACGGTACCAGAGAGTTGTTATCATCAATTGTTGATAGCCGTTTGAATAATGTAATGAAGTACTTGACGGTTATTACGGTTATCATGGCAATTCCAACGGTTATTTCCGGATTATACGGAATGAACGTAAATATTGCAGGTGTTCCATTGGCGGATTCGCCGTTCGGTTTTTTTGCGATTTGTAGTGTAACGCTATTAATATGTATCGTAGTAATTCTCTTACTAAGAAGGAAGAAGGTATTTTAAACTATGCGTACAAAGGTATATGGTACAGTAGGACCGGCCTGCTGTGATACGGAAGTATTGATTCGGTTATTTGAAAGAGGAATGACGGGTGTAAGAATTAACCTTTCGCATGTGAATCTTGAGGAAGTAACAGACTGGATTGAACATATTAGAACTGCTTATGACATGGTGAAAAAAGGAAACCAAAATCAGCCGGAACTGGAGATGTTGATTGATTTAATCGGACCGGAGATGCGTTTGGGAGAATTGATGACAGAACGAAAATTGAATGTTGGAGATAAACTGACCGTTATGCCGGAGGGACAGACGAATTTATTTGATCCGACAGAACTTGCAATTCCGGCACCGGTATTCGCACATTTAGAAGAGGGAACAGCTCTGCTGATTGATGATGGGAAAATTCTCCTGGAAGTAGAAGAAAAGTACTCACGAGCTGCTGAATGCGTGGTAGTGCGTGGCGGTACACTTCGTAGCGAAAAGAGTATTGCGATTCCGGGTGTCGTATTTGAAACGCCGACGCTTACAGAGAGCGATATTGACAATATTCGTCGGGCAAAGGAATATGGAATTACCGGTGTTATGCTTCCGTTTGTGCGCGGGAAAGAGGATCTGTGCAATCTGGAAGGCGCATTAGAGGCGGCGGGCGCAAAAGGAATGCGCGTTTTTGCAAAGATTGAAAATATGCTCGGTGTAGAGAAAATAGAAGAGTTATTACCGTTCTGTGATGAGATTATCATAGCACGCGGAGACCTTGGAAATGCGATGCCGTTATGGGAACTTCCGGTTGTGCAGGCGAAGATTGCTAAATTATGCAATGAGGCAGGAAAGCCATTCATGGTAG
>CAYMTX010000058.1:0-13237 GCA_964393475.1 uncultured Roseburia sp.
GACTGATAGGGTGAATGTAGTATATAAGAGAAAAGGAAATACTTATGGTTTGATAGAACCGGAATGCTAGTGATTGTAATAGTTTTAGGCTTGTTCCAAGTATGGAACGAGCCTATTTTTTGTTTATGAGTATATTTAAGAGAAAATATTTTATTTGAGATTTCTCGGATTATATTTTCAAGCACGCTTTAGCATGATAGAATGAAAGTTACAAAGGGGTTTAATTTGTTGAATGAAGATATGGTGTTTGAGGTTTCATTGCATTGTTGGTCTTTTTAAAAGTTAGAAAAGAATAGTGAGGTGTTCGATTATGAAAAAGTTGATAGCATTGATTTTAACATTGGTCTGTGTGATAGGTTTGGTTGGCTGCAATAATAGAAGTATGAATTATATTATCAGTAACGAACCAAGCATTACGGGTATTGTCAAACAGACGAATGCAATTCTGATTGAAAGTGACAATGATGAATATTGGGTATCTCTGAATGTGGAGAACGGGGCTAGCATGAGCAGTTTCCATATCGGTGACGAAGTTGTGGTCTACTACGATGGTTATGTTGCAGAAAGTTATCCGATGCAAATAAACACGGTTTATGCCATTACATTGAAAACGCCTGTTGACAGAACAGAGCAAGAGAAATCTTGAAGTTGTGGAGGGAAAAGTAAGGAGAAATTTTCTGTATGGCTAATTATAGTAGCTATCGTGTGTGCTTTGTTTGCTGATAAAATAGATACGACTGTCAAAGGAGATAAAAAGGTTAAAAAAGTGCTTGTCGTATTTAGTGTGGGAGTATTATTAGTTTGTACGATTGCTATTGTTGCAAGTATCTTGGCATAAATACCCAAATCTAAAATTCCGGCTTATAGAACTGAAAAATTGAAATGTATGAATTTGAGGTGACGATAAAATTGGCGAAAGAAGATAACAAAGATTTTGAGGTAATGCTTCATGATAACAAAGATATGCCGAAAGTCCAAATTGTGACGGACACAAAAACAATTGCAATGTACGGTGGTGAAAAAATGTATTTTGCACCGCCGATTGAGATAAGAGAATATTTTGCAGATTTGAACGGAGCAGATTTTACAGAACCTATGACAGCGGGTATATTTGTTTCAATTGCTGCATGGGCAAGTCATAAGCGTATCGATGATAAAACACCATATTGGAGAACACTGAAAGCGGATGGCGAATTAAATGTAAAATTTCCGGGAGGTGCAGAAGCGCAAAAAGCAATGTTAGAAGCCGAAGGGCATACCATCATAGAAAAAGGACGAAAAAATATAAGATATTTTGTGAAGGACTATGAGAAAGTCCTTTTTGAATTGAAAGCCGAAAAGAAATTTCAATGAAAAGAAATCTTTTTTTTGTGCGGATTGCACTTGTCTAACGCGTTTCGCGGTTATCCCTTTTCATGTTTTTTCTGTTACAATATGAGTGGCGGAGGAGATAGTGCCATTATTATTTGTTTCTGAGCGGAAGTAAATAGTCTTAGATGGCAGGAAATGAGGAGTAGGATGAGAAGTTAGATGAGGCTGATAAATGATATTATGTCCCAGATATATCAGGAGGAACGATTACGGAGCTGTATAAAAGAGAGTATACATATAAATCGTGACAGAATATTAATCTTGCATTATATTGCAATGAATATTGACTGTTTAAGCAGTGAAGAGATTCGCGAAAGGGCATACCGCTACGGCAGAACGATTAAACAGGACGATCTGTTGGCGCGACAGATTTTTTTGTGCCTGCTTACTTTGGCCGATATGTAAAAAGTGCGGTCAAATATAGCGGAAAAGACACGATTTTGCCTTGTCAGAAACATCAAAAAAGATTACTATAGAGAAAGATATGAAATAATATATATCAGATGAAATTAATTCATACGCTGCATACGGCAGCAGATTGTGAGGAATAATGAAAATAGTTGTATTAGCAGGCGGACTTAGTACGGAAAGAGATGTTTCTTTTAAATCGGGAGACATGGTCACAAAAGCATTGAGAGAGAACGGACATCAGGTTATTATGCTTGATGTGTTTATGGGATATAGTGATAAGCCGGAGGATTTGACCGGAATTTTTGAACGTTCGGAAGAAGTCAGTGTACAGATGACAGGTATTTCTGAAGTTGCACCGGATTTGGCAAAAGTGAAAGCGGCAAGAAAAGATCAGTCCGATTGTTTCTTTGGACCGAACGTGATTGAACTTTGCCGGATGGCAGATGTTGTATTTATGGCACTTCACGGAGAAAATGGAGAAAATGGTAAGATTCAGGCAACATTTGATTTGTTTGGTATCCGTTATACCGGAAGTGGTTATTTGAGCAGTGCGATTGCGATGGACAAAGGGATTGCAAAGCAATTTTTTATTGCTGACGGAATACCGACTCCGCAGGGCATTGCACTTAAGAAGGAGAATCGTAAGGATAGTGCCGCGGAACTCGGATTGAGACTTCCGGTAGTCGTAAAACCAGCTTGTGGAGGCTCCAGTATCGGTGTGTCAATTGCACATGATGAAGTGGAATTTAAGAAAGCACTGGATGAGGCATTCCGCTGGGAAGATAGTCTTGTAATCGAAGAATTCGTAAAAGGAAGAGAGTTTTCGGTAGGTGTTATTGATTACAAAGCATTACCGGTGATTGAGATTGCCCCGATTCAGGGCTTCTATGATTACAAAAATAAATATAAAGCCGGCAGTGCAGTAGAGACATGTCCGGCAGAATTACCGGAGAATATTTCAAGGCTTATGCAGGAATATGCAGAACGTGTTGCCCATGTTCTTGGATTAAGTACATATTCCCGTATGGACTTCCTGTTGAATGAGAAGAATGAGATTTTCTGTCTGGAAGCTAATACGTTACCGGGTATGACACCGACAAGCCTGCTTCCGCAGGAAGCGGCAGTTGTAGGCATGAATTTCAATCAGCTTTGTGAGAAATTGATTGAGATTTCATTGCGGAAGTATGCATAAGTACAGTAGGAAAAAGAAATACTGTGAATGGTAGAGAGGTGAGAAGCCGAATATGGAAAATATGACATTGGCAAATATTGCTGCAGCTTGCGGCGGTATTTATTATGGAGCAGAAGAGGATAAGAACAGGGAGATTGCCGGAGCAGTCATTGACAACCGTTTAATAGAAAAAGATTATCTCTTTATTGCCATTAAGGGTGCCAGAGTAGACGGTCATAGTTTTATTCCGGCAGCATTTGAAGCAGGTGCTTTGGCGGTGTTATCGGAACATGAATTAGAGAATCCGGCAGGCGCATATATTTTGGTAGATTCCTGCGAAAAGGCAATGAAGAAGATTGCAGGTTTTTATCGCCGTTCACTGGATATAAAGGTGGTAGGGATTACCGGAAGTGTCGGCAAGACCAGTACGAAAGAAATGATTGCTTCTGTTCTGGCGCAGAAATATAACGTGCTTAAGACGGAGGGGAATTTTAATAATGAAATCGGTCTTCCGCTGACTATTTTTAAAATTCGCAAGGAGCATGAAGTGGCAGTGCTGGAGATGGGAATTTCAGATTTTGGAGAAATGCACCGGCTGGCAGAAATGGCAAATCCGGATATTTGTGTGATTACCAATATCGGTTTATGTCATTTGGAGAATCTGATTGACCGTGACGGCATCTTAAAAGCGAAGACGGAGAGCTTTGAGCATTTGACTGCAAACGGGATTGCTGTACTGAATGGTGATGATGATAAACTTTGTACAAAGCAGGAAGTAAACGGACGCAAAACCGTGTTCTATGGTATGGGGACTGAGAATACGATTTATGCAACGGATGTGGAAGCAGTCGGATTAACCGGAACAAAAGCAGTTATTCATATTCGGACAGGAGCAGAGAGTACGTTTGCAGTAGAAATTCCAATCGCGGGTGAGCACAATGTATATAATGCGCTGGCGGCAGTGGGTGTAGCAAGAGAATTAGGGCTTACGACAGAAGAGATAAAGCGTGGTATTGAAAGTGTTCAGACCATCAGTGGAAGAAGCAATCTGATTCATAGAAATGGTCTGACAATTATTGATGATTGTTATAATGCCAATCCGGTTTCCATGAAAGCATCAATTGATGTGTTAGCCAAGGCAGAAGGCAGAAAGATAGCTGTTTTGGGTGATATGGGAGAACTCGGGGCTGATGAGAGAGCGCTGCATTATAGTGTCGGAGAGCATTTTGCAGGAAAAGGAATTGATATGCTTTTCTGTGCGGGCGATTTATCAGAAGAGATTGCAAAAGCAGCGCAGGCAGTATGCGATGATATGGGAGTAGCACATTTTAAGACGAAAGAAGAGCTGCTTGAGAACTTGGAGAAACAATGCAGAGCGGGCGATACTATTTTGATAAAAGCGTCGCATTTTATGAACTTTTCAGCGCTTGTTAGTGCGTTTTCCGGCGACAAGAATGCTGGCAGGTGAAACCTTGACATTAGAAGGCGGATTGGGAATGTGCCCCATAATAGAAAAATATATAAAGATATATAAAGATATAAATAGTTATGAAAACATAAAAAATGCTCCGCAAGGATATACGCCTTGCGGAGCAGAAATTAATCACAGAACTGATTCTGTATTCTATTATTTCTGTAATGCTTCGTGGTTTGCATTTTTTTGAAGCATTTCTTCGACGATGTGCTGACAGTAGGCACCAAGTTTTTTTCGTTCTTCTTTTTCTAATTCATTTGGGTAAATCGGTGTACCATACTCTAAAATAACGGTTGTTGGTTTTACAAGTGGAAAATGGTCTTCTAAAATAGCCGATGTGTTGGTAAGTGCCATAGGAATAATCGGACAACCTGTTTTTTCGGCCATTTTAAAACTACCTTCTTTAAAAGGTAAAAGCAGGTCGTCTGTTTTATTTCTCGTACCTTCCGGGAAGATGCACATGGAAATTCCATTTTTAATATTTTCAATTCCGGCTAAAATCATTTTTAAACCTTCTTTGATATCGTTGCGGTTTAAAAACAGGCAGTAAAGACGCTTCATCCAGATATTTAAGGATGGCACTTTTTCCATAATGTCTTTGGATACATAGCCGGTACGGCGAGGACAGCGTGTATAAGTGACAAGAATATCAAACATACTTTTATGGTTGGCAATGTACAATACCGGTTTATCGGTCGGAACATTTTCTTCGCCGATAACAATTACTTTGGTACCGCAAATCCAAAGAATAATTTTAAATGCAGCCTGAACGACACGGAGTTGACGAAGGTCGGAAGCCTCTTTGTTGAACTTTCCCAAAATCCATTCCAGTCCAAGATAAGGAAGACTGAGTATAAGAAATAGGGCGATAAATAATAACGTAAGACAATATCTTAACATAGAAATAACCTTTCCAAACATATATTTGCATGCATAAAACTACTATGCAACGCTATTATAAAGCTCAAAACAAAGAAAAACAAGGTAAAAAAAGAATTTCATAAATGTTTTAGAAAATGCATAGATTATTATAAGCGAAACGAGACATACTATAAACGGAAGGATGGAAGCGTGCATGCAGAAAACGGGACGGAAAATTTTATGCATTATCGTAGCCTTAATTAGCACCATGAATTTTTTGGCGGGCTGTGCCATAGAAAAAACCAACCGCACCAAGGTGCGTGATTTAGATTATCATGTGGTTACAGAAGAAGAACTGCCAGAGGAATTGAAAACACAAATTGAAGAAAAAAAGGCAGCTGATTTTAAATTGACGTATGAAACACCGGAGTATTTATACATAGTGAGAGGATATGGAGAGCAGGAAACGGGTGGTTATAGTATTCAGGTGGCAGAATTGTATTTAAGCAGTAATGCAGTGTTCTTTAAATCAACACTGATAGGACCTAGAAAGGGCGAAAATGTGGCTAAGAGCCCAAGTTATCCATACATTGTGGTCCGAACTGAGGGAATTGACAAAAATGTTGTTTTTGAATAGTTAAAATGTTTGACAATAATTTTGCACAGTGATATACTAAAGCGGTGATAAAGGTAAGCTGACAATGGGAGAGAGTTGGCTTAAGGAGGTAGACTATGCAACAGGAAGATTTTAACAGGGTTCGTGCATCCGTATATCAGCAATGCGGTAGTAAAGTGCTAATCCAGTTGGATCGTGGACGTAACAAGGTAGACGTTCAAGAAGGTGTTATCCAGAAGGCATACCCAAGCGTATTTACCATTTTGGTGCAGGACGAATGTGAGGTTAATCCCCCACAGTTGTTATCGTTTAGCTATAATGACATTATTACGAAAGATATTCGTATGACACTTTGTTAGAAAGTATTTACGACGAATATGTATAAAAATCCCCCACTCCGAATATGATGTTAAAAATCTTCGGATTGGGGGATTTTTTGTGGAATTATCAACTATAAAATTACATAGTATGCACCAGATTGGGAAAGCGGAAAGTCAGATTACATTAGATGATGATTATAATGTGCCGGATTATCGGCCGGATATAGTGAAAATCATTCGGGAACAGGGAGAACTAAAACTGGACGAAATAAAGCCTGCCGTAGGTGCTGTCTGGATTAAGGGCAAGCTGATTTTTAAAGTGCTCTATCGTAGTGACCAGGAAAATGGAAAAATCAGCTGCTTGAAAGGAGAACTTCCATTCCAGGAAAAACTAAATATGGATGGTGTAACGGAATATGACCAGGTGCGGGTAACGGGAGAAATCGAAGACCTTACAGTTGGAGTTATACATTCCAGAAAATTAAATTTGCGGGCAGTTGTGGTACTTCATGCTGTTTCAGAGGCGAATAATATGCAGGAAGTGACTGACGGGATTGATTGTGGAGAACTGTGTATGCAGCTTCACAAGGAGATAGAAGTTTCGGAACAGATTTTTACAAAGCATGACATTTGCCGGCAGAAAAATGAAATTGCATTGCCATCCAGCAAGCCAAATATTCGGGAAATCCTTTGGAGAGGTGTGGAACTACGGAATATCGGAAGCAGATTGGAAAAAGAAGAGTTACGTCTGACAGGGGAGATTTTGATTTCTGTTTTGTATCAGGAGGAAGAAGAGCCGGACCGTATCCAATGGTACGAAACTACGCTCCCACTGGATTGTGGAACAGAACTCGGAATTGAAAATGCAGCAGAGGATGGAAATCTTTTCTATAAAGTTCAGATGGAAGGTGTTGGAAAAGAACTGGAAGTGAAGCCGGATTATGACGGAGAAGAACGAATGTTGACGTTGGACCTGCAGATGTATGTATATATCAGAGTTTGGCAGGAGACGAAACTGCGACTTTTAGAAGATGTATATTCGTTAAAACAAAATTTGGTATTGAATAGAGGAAGAATGAACTTTGAGCATCTGTTGGTAAAAAATGACGCAGTATGCAAAGTGACGGAACAGATGGAACTGGAAGAGAGTCAGGAAAAAATTTTGCAAATATGTTCCTGTGAGGGAACTGCTCACATTGACCGGATGGAGCAACAGGAGGGAGGTGTTTTTGTTGAAGGCACCTTGGAGGTACATATATTGTATATTACGACGGATGACCAAATGCCGGTGAGTGCAACAAATAGATTTTTCCCGTTCGAACAACTTATTGAATTACCGAGTACAGAACATCCGATACGCATAGAGCAGGAATGTCATATGGTGCAGTTGTCGGCAGCAATGTTAGACCAGAGCCATGCAGAGATTAAGGCATCTATTGGTGTAAATATTTTGGCATTTCAACAGGAGGAATTGGAGCATATTACGGAAGTGAGAGAAGAAGCGCTCGATATGGAAAGTATGCAGCAGCTTCCGGGAGTGGTCGGTTATATTGTAAAAAAAGGGGATACTCTTTGGAAGGTTGCAAAGGAGTATCACACAACAGTTGGTGCAATTATGTCAACGAATCAAAAGAAGAATGATGAAATTCAAGTAGGAGAAAAGCTGTTGATTGTAAAAGATTTCTAGTAGAACGAAAGGAAGATATGGAAAAGTATATACAAGATGTGGTAAAATGGGTGTAATGAAAGTTACACCCTTTTTGGATTGAAGGAGAACCTATGAAAAAAAAGTCATATTTATATAAACGGGTTTTGTCGGCACTGCTGGTAGGTATCTTGTTTTTGGGAGGAATCGGAACCGTAGCATATGCATCGCAGTTGGAAGATGCAAAGGACAAACGTGATGAGGCACAGCAGAACTTAGATAAAGTCAATAAAGAAATTGAGAAATTGAACAAAGCGCAGGATGAATTGCGTAAAGAGATGAATGCGTATGATGAGGAATTAATGGCGCTTTTAACGGATTTAGTTTTGTTAGATGAGGAAATTGACGAGAAAGAAGCGGAGATTCATCAGGCAGAAGATGACCTGGAGGCAGCAGAGGAGCAGGAAGCAAAGCAGTATGATTCTATGAAATTGCGTATCCAATATATGTATGAGAATAGTGATACGTCTATTTGGACTGCTTTGATAGAATCTCAAAGTATTACAGATGCTCTGAATCGTGTGGAATATATTGCAGAAGTATACAAATATGACAGAGAGCAATTGACTGAATATCAGGAGACGGTTCAGCAGGTTGTTGAATTGAAAGAGAGACTGGATGAAGAAATGATTGCACTTGACGAATTGCAGGGCAATATGGAAGAACAGCAAGAACATTTAGAGAATCTTTTAGCAGAGAGTGCAGCCAAGATGGAGAATATGCAAGCACAAGTAGCAGATGCTTCTGAATTGGCGAAAAAGTATGCGAAGACGATTAAACAACAAAATCAGTTCATTGTTAAGGAAGAAGCGCGTATTGAAGCAGAAAAAGAATCAAAATCAGAGGGAATTACAGGAGGAGCTAATCCGGGATATAGTACGAATGTCAGTGGACAGGATGTTGTGAACTATGCCTGTCAGTTTGTGGGAAATCCATACGTATACGGCGGGACAAGTTTGACAAATGGCTGCGACTGTTCGTATTTCGTACAAGCGTGCTTTGGTAATTTTGGAATTTCACTTCCAAGGACTTCCTATCTGCAACAAAGCAGTGGCTCGGCGGTCAGCTATGCGAATGCGAAAGCGGGAGATATTATCTGCTACGCAGGTCATGTGGCAATTTATATGGGAGACGGAAAAATTGTACATGCTGCAAATGAAGCCAAAGGTATTTGCTATGGTAATGCAACGTATCGTACTATTCTGTCGGTTCGAAGAGTGCTATAAAGTAATACATTATTATGAGAATGTTTTTTAGTTATATGCAGTAGTAAAACGCTGTCGGTAAAAGTGGGATGAGTTTATGAAGAGAAAATGGTGTGTGACGGCAGTGCTTTTGGTGTTGGTTGTTCTGACGGGGATGGAAAGTGTGCGAACCTGGCAGAATCGCCAGGATTTGGTGTATGCAGAATCCTTGTCAAAGGTAGCGGTCACGATAGATGAACAGGAGCTTACGCTTTTTGATGTGGCATTTTATGTGGTATATCAGGAAAAGGAAGTGCAGAAAGAAGCGATTATTTATAATCAGGAGAAACCGTATAAATACTGGAATACACATACAAATGGGAAGTTTGTGCGTGCGATAGCTGAGCAGGCAGTTATAGATATGGCAGTACATGATGAGATTTTTTATCAGCTTGCCTGTGAAGATGGACTTGCGCTGGATGAAAGGGAAGAAAAATACCTCGCGAATGAGGTGAGTGATTTCTGCTCGGATGTAACAGCAGAGCAGCTGGATGAGCTTGGTGTGACAGCAGATGATATGGAAGCCGCTATGCGCAAAATTGCACTTGCGAATAAATATCAGAGCATTTTGTCTCAGATAGAGAATATTGATTATGAAGAATATAATTATACAGGAAGTGCTTATGGGAAACTGCTGGAACAGCATCAGGTTACAGTAAATGAAAATGTATGGGAACATATTTCAGTGGGGAATATTACTGTGAATAAAATGTAATTGTTTTTGAGGTTAGAGCCAAACAGTTACAAATAAAGGAAAAATAAAAAAGAAAATAAAGAAAAGGGATAAATTTATGGCAGGAAAGATAGGGCGTAATGACCCTTGCTGGTGTGGCAGTGGAAGAAAGTACAAAAGTTGTCATGCCGTATTCGATGAGAAAATAGCAAAATACAAAGAAATGGGACATATTGTGCCAAAGCATGATATTATCAAGACACCGGAGCAGATTGCAGGAATTAAAGAAAGCTGTAAGATTAATATTGCAGTATTGGATTATATTGAAGCACATATCGGTGTTGGCACTACGGGAGCTGAGATTGATAAGTGGGTATACGATATTACGACCCGGATGGGAGGTATACCGGCACCCTTGAATTATCAGGGATATCCATACAGTGTATGTGTATCAGTCAACGATCAGGTGTGTCACGGTTTCCCGACAGAAGATGTAGTGTTAAAGGAAGGCGATATCGTCAATGTAGACTGTTCGACGATTTTAAACGGCTATTTTTCTGATTCATCCAGAATGTTCTGTATTGGAGAGGTTAGTCCGGAGAAGAAACGTCTTGTGGAAGTGACGAAGGAAAGTATGGAGCTTGGGCTGAAGGAAGTGAAGCCATGGGGCTTCCTGGGTGATATGGGACAGGCAGTGCATGACCATGCATATGCAAACGGATATACGGTTGTCCGTGAAATCGGTGGCCACGGAGTAGGGTTAGAGTTCCATGAGGAACCGTGGGTTGGCTATAACAGCAGACGCGGTACAGAGATGCTTTTGGTGCCGGGTATGATTTTTACGATTGAACCGATGGTTAATATGGGAAAAGCGGATATCTATATAGATGATGATAATGACTGGGAAGTGTATACGCAGGATGGAAAACCGTCTGCACAATGGGAGATTATGGTCTTAGTGACAGAGGATGGTTATGAGGTACTGTGCTGGTAATCCCTGTACGGAATGAGATGATAAAAGGCGGTAGTGAAATGACAGATAAAAAAATCGGTGACTGGTTATATTTTTGTCCGAAGAAGATTACGGTGCGTGATTTGCAGGAGGCATTGAACGCAGATAAGAATGTAGAGATTTGGGAAGATGCAGGTATTCTGGAGGTTATGTTGGGTGAGAAGAGTTCTTTGGATGTAGAGACGGCTCAGATTCATCCGAAGGATGAGATTACACAGAAATTTGCGGAAGAGCAGGGTGCAGAATGTGTATTCCTGATAACATTTATGCCGGAGGATTATGAAAAGGCAGAAACGATTATGAAGCAGATTCTCAGCAGTTTTGGTGGAGTATTCTGCGGAGATACGGAAGACTTCATGCCACAGATGTGTTAAAGAGATTTTGTGGAAAAAGGAAGGTAACAGATTATGAATTTATCTCCGGTTTTTTTGATGCAGTTTAAAAATACAGTTGAACGGATTCTTCATGTGCCCGGTAATTATAAGGGAGACATTTTGGAGATGGCGGTAATCCTGGATTATAATATGAGTAGAGAAGTTGTACAGGAATTAATACCGCAATTATTCCGAAGCTTAAAAATGCATAGTGAAATATTTCGAAATGTTCGTTTAAATATAGTTCAATGGGAATCTGATGAAAAAATTGTAAGCAAAGTAGTTCCTATGTCTATGGCCGGATTGTCAACTTATTATGAGAAGTACGAAGGTACGAAGAAATGTAAGAACTGGATGAACCTCATACAATATCTGAAATTGTTTCAAGCCAGAGCGAAGCTGATTATTTTATTGACGGATGGTGCGAATGAAGATGATTTCACAGAAAGTAGAAAGGCTGCGATGCAGCCTTTTTTAGATAAAAAGTTTATGCAGATTGTGGCAGAGGAAACAGGGCAGTTAAAGATTCGATATCGTGAATGATACAAATTTTGCCGGTTTGAGAATCGCTGCGATTGAGGAAGAGAAATGAAAGGAGCTGTGCATAAGTGCAGAGGTGAAGAGAATGGAGAGAAGAATTTCAGGACATACAGGATTATTAGCATTGATAGGTTCTCCGGTGGGACATTCCGCCTCACCGGCTATGTATAATTATAGTTTTGAGAAGCTGGGGCTGGATTATGCTTATGTGGCATTTGATATTCAGGTGTCAGAAGTGGCAGAGGCAATCGCTGCGATGAAGACGTTTAAAATGCGAGGCTTTAATGTAACAATGCCATGTAAGATAGAGGCGGCAAAGTACATGGACAAGCTTTCACCGGCCGCACAGATTATCGGTGCAGTGAATACGATTGTAAATGACAATGGAGTACTTACCGGACACATTACAGATGGTGAAGGCTTTGTGAATAATTTAAAAGACCATGGTATTGATGTCAAAGGAAAGAAGATTACGATTATCGGAGGCGGAGGTGCTGCAACGGCGATACAGGTACAGTGCGCGCTGGATGGTGCAAGAGAACTCAGTATTTTCAAAAGGACGGACAGTGCACTTGCACGTACACTGGAAATTGCAGAGAAAATCAGAGTGAGTGTGCCGGAGTGTGTGGTGAATGTGTTTGATACGGCTGATGTGGCGAAAATGACAGCGGAAATTCAGAGCAGTGATATTTTGGTCAATGGGACAATTGTAGGTATGACGCCGATGGATGCGGAAAGTCCGGTAAAGGATTTGGCGGCATTCCATGACGATTTGGTTGTGTGTGATATTGTGTATAATCCGATAGAGACAAGACTTTTGAAAGAGGCGAAGGCAGCAGGCTGTACCTGTGTCGGCGGCAAGGGGATGCTTCTCTGGCAGGGAGTGTCGGCATTCCGGTTGTTTACGGGGATGGAAATGCCGGTGACAGAAGTGAAAGAGAGATACTTTTAGTAAAAAGTAGAGAGGCAGGAAGGTTTGAAAAATATATTTTTGATTGGTTTTATGGGCTGCGGCAAAAGTACAATTGCAAAAATACTGGCGCAAAAGCTTGGGGCTGACTGTATCGAGATGGATGAGCAGATTGTAAAAGAGCAGGGCATGCCGATTACAGAGATTTTTGAAAGAGGCGGAGAAGAACATTTTCGTGACATAGAGATGGAGCTGATATGCAGGCTGTGCGGGCAGAAGAATATGATAGTGTCTTGTGGCGGTGGTTCGGTATTGCGTGAGGAGAACCGCAGGATGATGAAAGAAACAGGTGTCATTGTCTGGTTGACAGCAGAACCGGAGACGATTTTCGCGCGAGTGAAGCATAGCAAAAACCGCCCGGTTTTAAATGGGCATATGAATATCGAATATATTACGGAATTGATGGGAAAACGGCAGGATTGTTATGAAGCGGCAGCGGATTTTTCCGTGAGGACAGACGGAAGAAGCAGAGAAGAGATTTGTACTGAGATTATA
>CAYMTX010000059.1:0-13185 GCA_964393475.1 uncultured Roseburia sp.
GGCTACAATATGGCTTCCACATTCACAGATATTAAATAACGCAAAAAAATTTGCCGCCTGACCGGAAGAAGTCAGCATTGCTGCCGTGCCGCCTTCTAATTCTGCAATCTTTGCCGCCACCGCATCACAAGTCGGATTCTGCAGTCTGGAATAGAAATATCCTTCTGCCTCCAA
Organism: uncultured Roseburia sp.; assembly: GCA_964393475.1. Classification (GTDB taxonomy): domain Bacteria; phylum Bacillota; class Clostridia; order Lachnospirales; family Lachnospiraceae; genus Roseburia. The sequence continues at coordinate 175 of CAYMTX010000059.1, forward strand.
ATCAAATAATTTCCCCATATCCTCACTTGTCGCATATTTAAATGTCGTTGACTGAATAATCGGAATCTGACGTGGCTCTCCATTTCCCGGTGTGTAGCCACCCTGTACACATTTTGTATTCATCTTATAATCGCTCATAATAATCTCCATTCCACAGACGCTTTACATCGAAGGTAATCGCAATGTGAATCTGCGATAAATGCTACTTTGTGGCATCTGCAACACAAATAGCCGCGTGAAAATATTACCTGACAGCAACGATTCAAAATCACTTACGTTCAGTTCATTTACAATCAATTATAATTATTTCACATATGTCATGCAAGTATTTCTTATACATTAGAGATTCATAAGTTCAGCCTTGTTCATAATCATTGTCTGTCTGCATATTGTTTTCTCTATACCATATTTCGTGTGGTATTTCTATAGTTTGGGTACAGAAAAGTTTTCCTATAAAATAATACCCAATTTTCTACTATTTTTTAGACAAAAATACGAAAAATGTTTTGTTTTTGGGTATCACTGAATAAATATAAATCTGATACCCAAAAAACTCGTTTTTCTGGGTATAGATGTTAATATTTTTTCTCTATACCCAAATAGTTCATTTAAACTAATACTTTTACCCATTGAACATGCAAATTTATCTGACAAACGCACAAATAAAGAGATTCATAAGACTTAAATATCTTTTTCTTATTTCTTCAGCCCACAAAAATATCTGCCGATATATAACTCAGCAGATATTTTTCGCACCGCTATTTGTACCACAAACGTCACAAAGCAGCATTACCGCAGAGCAGAATCTGAAATTCATCTCACGTTTCCTTCGACGCAAAGCGTCTGCGGAATAGAGATTCATATAGCGGACAATCCGCTCAGAAACGAGGATTATTATGACAGCAATTTTTTTAGGTGGAATAAAGAACTTATTACAAAACAATAAAAAAACAGAACATCCGGTTTCCCGTATTACCGAAAATCTCAGCAAATCAAGTATCGGTCTGCACAAAACGCAGCTTTCCGACAACTCCGATCCTTCAATAAAAGCCACAGTTTCCAGTGGCATGGACAGCTTTGACATCACGAAAACCATTTCTAATTTATTAAGTCCTGCCTGTGGCATGACCGAAGAGGAAAAGACCGCTTATTTCAATAAAATTATGGGTAAACTAAAAAGCGGTAAAAAGCTCACTCCGGAAGAAATGCGTTTTTTACAGGCAGAATATCCGGCACTCTATCAGCAGGCCGCCCGCGTTCAGGCAATGCGTGAAGGTCTGGAAACCCGTCTGAAATCCTGTCATTCCAAAGAAGAAGCCCAGACCACGTTTGCTGATGCGCTCTCTCATGTTTCAGATGACGACCCAATGAAGGAAGCCATCACTGCCTCTTATATGGATGCTATGAACGAATTTCAAAAATCTGACGAATATCGGGAGCTGCCAGACACAGCGGAAGAGGCAGAATGTGAAAACTAAAGTACTATATCGCAAAAAAGGTTTACAAGAGCTGACCTCTTATGCCAGTCTACTTCTTGTAAACCTTTTGCTGCCTAAGAAAATATTTCAGATATACTGTGAAATAACAAATTCTATCTGTACAATCTCAAAACCCATTTTATTTGCCAGCCTAATCGCCGGTATTTCTCTTCCACCCACACCACAATATTTCCAAAATCACATATGATGTCCGATATTTTAGAATAACCCAATAGTTTTTCTTTTGTAACAGCAATAAACTTATGATACTCTTCTATATAAATAAACTCGACCTGCTCTCCTTCAATCAACAAAGGTTCTGTACTTAATTCATTTTGTATACGTTCTTTTTGCAACATACTGCATACACCTCATCACTACTAAATTCTGAGGCATATGAAACAAGCCTTTTCCCCTTGTCTTTTCCAAATTTCCATGCTAGTATGATACAAAACTCGCTTGCGGGTCTTGGTGCGGGCTTCGGACCAGCTGCATCCTCGCAAAGCGTATATCAGATAGCATCTATCAGATAGATAACGAAAGGCTTCCATATGATACGTTTAAAAAAATATGAACATACAATATATGCCAGCTATCTCGGCTATATTACACAAGCAATTGTAAATAACTTTGCACCTTTGTTGTTTTTAACCTTTTCCGGTGCTTACGATTTGACTTTGGATAAAATCACATTTATTACCACATTAAATTTCGCCATACAGCTTTTAACCGACCTTCTTGCCGCCAAATATGTCGACAAAATCGGTTACCGCCCATGTGTCGTGGCGGCTCATCTTTTTGCTTTTACTGGCTTAACCGGCATGGCTTTTCTTCCGGATTTGCTAACGGACAGTTATACCGGTCTTTTAATCTCTGTCGCGTTTTATGCAGTTGGCGGCGGACTGATTGAAGTTCTTATCAGTCCGATTGTCGAAGCCTGCCCGACTGAGAAAAAGGAAGCTGCCATGAGCCTTCTTCACTCCTTTTATTGCTGGGGACATGTCGCTGTTGTCCTCTGCTCGACCTTGTTCTTCCAGCTTTTCGGCATTGAAAACTGGAAACTTTTAGCCTGCTTGTGGGCAATTGTTCCGCTTGTAAATGCATTTTATTTTCTGCTTGTTCCGCTTTATCCAATCGTCAATGAACATGAACAGATTCCGGTTCGCCAAATGATAACCCAGAAAGCTTTCTGGTTGCTTATGATTATCATGGTATGTACCGGTGCTTCGGAGCATGCAATGGGACAGTGGGCATCTGCATTTGCAGAATCCGGTTTAAAAGTCTCCAAAACAATCGGTGATTTGGCAGGTCCGTGTGCATTTGCTGTTTTAATGGGAACTGCCCGTGCTATTTATGGAAAATACAGTGAGCAGATTCCATTGGAAAAAATGATGCTTGCAAGTTCTCTGCTCTGCATCTGTTGTTACCTTATCGCTGCTTTTTCCGGAAATCCGGTAATTAGTCTTATCGGATGTGCACTTTGCGGATTTTCTGTCGGCATTTTCTGGCCGGGTACTTTCAGTATCGCAGCCACTGCTTTACCGAATACAGGAACTGCCATGTATGCTTTCATGGCTTTAGCAGGTGATGTCGGCTGCTCCGCCGGTCCTTCGGTTGTTGGTTTTATCGCAAACGCCAACAATAACAACTTAAAATCCGGACTTACCGTTGCAATTGTATTTCCGATTATAATTTTAATAGGCATAACTACTTTACATAAATTAACAGATACGCAAAAAACAAATCTCTAAAATATGAAAGTATCGCTACATATTTTCTTCCAAAAGCGTATAATAAAATTGATACAGTTTACAGAGCAGGAGGTTTACCACATGAAAGAATCTATTTTAACACGGGCGAAGGAATTACAGCCTGAGCTTCTTACACTTCGGAGAGATTTGCACCGTCACCCGGAAACTGGTTTTGACTTACCATACACGAAGGAAAAAGTAAAACAGGAGCTTATTCAGATGGGCTACGAGCCGAAAGAATGCGGAAAGTCCGGCCTTATCGCTTTAGCCGGTGGTAAACAACCGGGCAAGACCATTTTACTCCGTGCAGACATGGATGCTCTTCCTATGCAAGAGGAGACAGAGATTGACTACCGCAGTGAAACATCGGGCAAAATGCACGGTTGTGGACATGACATGCACACTGCAATGCTGCTCGGTGCCGCTAAAATATTAAAAGAACATGAACATGAAATAAAAGGAACTATAAAACTCGAATTTCAGCCTGCTGAAGAAATCTTTCAGGGTTCTTTGGATATGCTCTCCAATGGTCTCTTGGAAAATCCTCACGTTGATGCTGCTGTCATGATGCATGTTGTCGCAGGTACACCTATGCCGGCGGGCATGTTTTTTATCCCGACCGGTGGTATCAGTTCTGCATCCTGTGAGCAATACCACATCACCGTTACCGGAAAAGGCGGACACGGTTCTACCCCGCATCTTGCCGTTGATCCGATTACAGCTGCAGCACAGATTCACCTCGCCATGCAGGAAATCAACAGCAGAGAATTAGAATCGGGCACATATGGCGTATTTACTACCTGTAAATTCAGTGCCGGACATGCTTCAAATGTCATCCCCGCCACTGCTGAAATGTGGGGAACAATCCGCACCACAGATCCGGAAGAAAAAGTAAACTCACAAATCAAGACCCGTATGACAGAAATTGCAAAAGGAATCGGTACAGCAATGCGCTGTGAAGTGGAAATCGAATTTTACGACTATTGTCCGTGTATGATGATTGATGACGAATTATCCGAGCAGACTGCCGCATACATGACGGAGCTTATCGGCACAGATGCAATGCACATTTCCACCTCCGGCGGCGGAAGTGAAGACTTTGCCTTTGTCAGTCACAAAGTGCCGACCGTTGCACTATTTATTACTGCCGGAAATTCTAATGAAGGCTACGAACATAGCGTCCATCACCCGAAACTGAAATTAGACGATTCTATTTTATGGCGCGGAAGTGCCGCCTACAGCTACACTGCAATGCGCTGGCTGGAAGAACACTTCTAAAGACTATCCTTTTCTCTTACATGAACGAAAACATATAAAGGCTGTCAAAACAAATGTGATATGTGCTATGCGCATTTGTTTTGACAGCCTCTTATACACTTGTATCAAATCGAACAAAAATTGTGGTTCCCTTGTTCAGTTCACTTTCTACAGTAATCTTGCCGTGATGATACTGCACGGCGTGTTTCACAATAGACAATCCCAACCCAGTACCACCGGACTGCTTAGAATGGCTCTTATCGACACGATAAAAACGTTCAAACACCTTATCTTGATGTTCCGGTGCAATTCCAATGCCATTATCACTGACACGAATCTGCACAACATCTTGCTGCTCAGCAACAGATATCTTTACATAGCCACCGGGACGATTATACTTGATAGCATTATCACAAAGATTATACACCAACTCATATAGTAATCTGCGTACACCGTTGATAACTCCATCCTCACCGGAAATTTCTAACGAAACATCATTCATCTTTGCTGCATCTGCAAGTGTTTCGCAAACTTCTCCTGAAATAGTTCTTAGAGAAACCTCCTCACGAGGCATTTCTGCGCCCTCGTCCAACTGAGACAACCGAATAATATCGTCAATCAGAAAAACCAACCTGGATGCTTCCTTACGGATATGTCCCACAAAACGAGGAACATCTTCCTCTTTCACGATACCATTTTCCATCAGTTCTGCAGAACCTATAATGGACTGTAATGGTGTTTTCAATTCGTGAGATACATTTGCTGTAAATTCCTGCCGATTTTTTTCTGCATTTACCTGCTCAGTAATATCAAAAGCAAGTATAACCATGCCATGATTCTGTTCACCTGAGTCAATACGACTCAGATCAAACTGATACTCTCTACCGTTCTTCTTAGAACGAAAATCCGCATGTCCCTGGGTATTAGCCTCATCCAAAGCCAAACGCATATTTTGTTTACGTTCAATTGCCATGAAATCCTCTCCGATGCATGTGTTGCCCGTCCCAAACAGTGCCATGGCTGCAGGATTTATACTAAGAATTCTGCCTTTGTTATCAAGAAGAACCAATGCTTCTTTCATATGTCCTATAATTTGGTCAAATTCATCTTGCTTTCTTTTTAAAGTCTCTAGCTGCTCCTTAATTTCTCTTCGTTGCGCATAGATACGATACAGCAACGGCGAAAGTTCCTCATAGGCTTCATTCTTTGTAGGATTATCCAAATCCAACTTGTTCAGCGGATCTACAACCCGCTTTGCCATACAATGAGCTAAGCATACAGAAAGCACAAGCGCAATCACAAGAACAATCACAATTGGCGGGACCATGCCAAGCACCAGAATGAGCGCGCTTACCCGACTGACAGAGATACGAAGCACGCTTCCATCATTCAGACGGATTGCTTCATAAATAGTCTGTTCCGTCAAAGTAACGGATTGACGTATACTGTTACCGGTACCATAAACAAGTGCTTCCTCGATTTCTTCACGATTCCTGTGATTTTCCATCGAAGCTGCATCTGCATGACTATCAAAAATAACTGTGCCATCTTCCTTTACCCAAGTCAGTCTGTAGCTGTCAGAATCCAGTTTTTCCAAATACTCTTTGCCAAGTTGCTGCGTTGCTTCTGCCGCCAGACGCAACTCATCCCTTAGCTGAGCCTCCTGAATGTTGCCGAAATACTGATATAATACTCCGGTAATGATGATTAAAGTAGCCATTAACACGGCAATTGCAACAGAGAGAATAGACTTAAAGATTTTACTTGCCATAGCCTGCCTCCCAACGGTATCCCACATTTCGGACCGTTTCAATCATCTTGCCATAACCATCCAGCTTCTGACGCAGAGTACGGATATGTGAATCCAAGGTACGTGAATCCCCCATATAATCCAGTTTCCAAATCTGAGTAAACAACTGCTCCCTGGTATATACCATTCCGGGATGAGAAAGGAACATACGAAGCAGTTCAAATTCCTTGTAAGTAAGTTGAACTCTGTTGCCGTCCAAAATAACAGTATGCTCGTCCAAATTTACCACAAGGCCGTCCACCTTCAACAACTTTGCAACTTGTCGTGGCTGACTACGACGCAGGACAGCTTTGACTCTGGATACCATTTCCATCATGCTAAATGGTTTCACGATATAATCATCTGCACCCAAGTCAAGGCCACGAATACGGTCATATTCCTGACCTTTAGCAGTAGCCATAATAACCGGAATACTGTTCATCTCAGCCGATTCTTTCATTTTGTTCAAAATCTCAATGCCATCCATACCGGGCAGCATAACATCCAGAACAACCAGTTCCGGCTTTTCTTTTCTCAGTGCTTCCCAAAACGAAAGCCCGTCTTCAAATCCTCTGGTTTCAAATCCGGCGGAGTTTAGAGCATAAATTCCTATGTCACGGATACTTGCATCATCCTCAACATACCAAATCATGTTGACACCTCCTTGTGTGTGCCTGTAACAGAATAAATCACCCACTCAGCAATATTGGTTGCATGATCTCCGATGCGTTCAAAATACTTAGAAATCATCAAAAGATCAAGTGCAAATTCGCCGTCAGCATGATTTTCTGTAATCAGAGAAATTATACCACACTTTACCTTCGAAAAATAGTCATCCACGATGTCATCCCGCGCAATAACTTTTTTAGCAAGCATCACATCTTTTTTGACAAAAGCATCCACGCTGGCAGTTACCATTTCGATAGTCTCACAAGCCATTTCCTCTATTAACTCTATCCCTTCCATTGTGCGACCATTTAAAAAAGTAATGATTTCAGCAATATCCTCTGCCTGATCTCCGATACGCTCCATATCAGTAATCATCTTCAATGCAGCAGAAATCAAACGAAGGTCACGCGCAACAGGCTGTTGATGAAGTAACAACTTCATGCAACGACTTTCAATGTCACGCTCCATCTGGTCGATAGCACTATTATTCATTTTCACGCTCCCTGCCAGTTCCATATCACCGGTAATAAGTGCTTTCACCGCGGATGCGATGACTTCTTCGCACATAGCACCCATTTCAATAAGTTCACGGTTCAACTCGAAGAGCTGTTCATCAAATCTATTTCTCATCTTCTCCTCCTTAACCAAATCTGCCGGTAATATAATCTTCAGTACGCTGATTCTTAGGCTGTGAGAAGATATCATCGGTTTTACCGAACTCCACCAGTTCCCCCAGCAGGAAAAATGCAGTATAATCCGATACACGGACAGCCTGTTGCATATTATGTGTCACCATAACAATCGTGTACTTTTCTTTCAGTTCCATAACCAGTTCTTCAATGCGTGAAGTGGAAATAGGGTCAAGCGCAGAAGTAGGCTCATCCATCAGCAGAATTTTGGGTTGAACTGCCAACGCCCTTGCGATACATAAACGTTGTTGCTGACCACCTGACATTCCAAGGGCATTCTTTTTTAGTCTGTCTTTAACCTCATCCCAAATAGCCGCGTCACGCAGTGCATGTTCAACGATTTCGTCCAACTCCACCTTATTGGTGATACCATGAGTACGAGGACCGTAGGCAATATTATCGTAAATACTCATAGGAAAGGGATTGGGTTTCTGAAACACCATGCCAATCTCTTTACGAAGATTGTTCACATCCACTTCCTTCGAAAAAATATCCATCCCCTCATAGCGAATGTCACCGGTAATCTTCACACCGGCAATTAAATCATTCATACGATTCAATGTTTTCAAGAAGGTAGACTTACCGCAGCCGGAAGGACCAATAAATGCGGTAATGCTCTTTTCCGGGATTTCAATATTCACGTTTTTCAGTGCCTGATGGTCACCATACCAAAGGCACATATCTTTTACAGTAATGATATTACTCATAAACTTCTCCTTTTTGCAAAGTACTTCTGCACCAATCCTGCCACAAAGTTAATCAGAATCGTCAGAGCCATCAGTATAGCGGCAATAGCGAATGCTACGCCAAACTCCCCCTGTTCCTTTGCATATACATAAAGAGCAACAGTCAAGGTTGCGCCGGGAGCAGCAAGACCGTCAATCAACCCGTTAACCGTGTGCGCAAATCCTGCGGTAAAGAGTAGTGCTGCAGACTCACCCAGAATACGCCCAACAGACAAAATACATCCGGTGATAACACCATCTACGCAGCCGGGAAGGACAACGGTACGAACAACACGCCACTTACCGGCACCCAATCCAAAAGCTCCCTCTCTGTATGATTGCGGAACAGTTTTTAAGCTCTCCTGCGTAGTACGCATGATGGTCGGCAGATTCATAATAACCAGGGTCAGTGCCCCCGCCATCAAACAAGTTCCCATACCGTTGGAAAATAGCAGCATACCCACCAGACCGTAAATAATGGATGGAATCCCGGAAAGGGTTTCTGCTGCATACTCAATGATACTAACCACTTTCTTATTGGATGCATACTCAGTCAAATAAATTGCCGCACCCACGCCCAACGGGAGAACGATGAGCAATGTTGCCAGCATGATATATATAGTGTTCAAAATATCGGGAAGAATGCCGATGTGCTCTCTCAGATAACTTGGCTTAGTAGACAAAAGTTCCCATGTGATATTCGGAAGCCCCTTGCCCAGTACATAAATCAATAGGAACAGCACCAAAGCAACTGTCAGACCAACCGACAACAGCATTAGTGCTTTCATCAGCACTTCAAACCCTTTTCTTTTTGGGGATAATGATTGATTCAACATAAATTACTCCTTTTCCTGTTTGAGGAAGAAGTTCAGTGTGGCATTAATCAGCATAATAAATAGAAACAATACAAGTGCAATAGAAAATAACGCCTGTCTCTGCAATCCACTGGAATAAGCCATCTCACTGGACACTGCAGTGGTCAGGAAACGAACACTCTGGAACAGAGAATCCGGCATATTCGGTACATTACCGGCCACCATCATAACTGCCATTGCTTCGCCTATGGCACGACCAACCCCTAACACAACAGCTGCTGCAATACCGCTTTTTGCTGCCGGAACAGAAACTTTAAAGTAAGTTTCGATAGGTGTTGCACCTAAAGCCAGAGATGCGTCCTCGTATTCTTTAGGAACTGCATCCAGCGCAGTAATAGACATCTTGATAATAGACGGCAAAATCATAATTGCCAACACAATAATTGCCGCAAGCAAACTTGCACCATCCGGTACGTTGAACGCTTTCCGGATACCTGGAACCAAAACAAGCATACCCACCAGACCGTAAACTACAGAGGGGATACCTGCAAGTAAACTAACCGCAGACTGCACGACGTTTTTTACTTTTTCAGATGCCACTTTTGACAGATATACCGCTGTCATAAAGCCAATAGGAACGCCGATTAGGATAGCTCCGGCAGTTCCATATATGCTGGTCAAAATAAAGGGTAGGATTCCATATTTAGGTTCCGATGCCGTGGATGCCCATTCATCTCCAAATATAAAGTCCACTAAACCGATTTTACAAATTGCAGGAATACCGGACATTATCAGATAAACCGTTATCAACAGTACACATCCTACTGTGATTAGACCCAGCACCAGAAAAACGCCGTGGATAATCTTTTCCATCAATTGATTTTTCCTCATAGTCAGAACCTCACAACAGAGTAGCGACGATTATCTTCATAATCGTCGCATTCACGTTTTTCTTAGTTTGCATCAGTATAAGCAGGAACAACACCGGCGGCTGAGATAATATCACAAGCCTCAGCTGAAGTAATATAAGTAAAGAACTTGAAGGCTGCATCACTCAACTCCACACCAGTCCTGGTCACCAGCACAAATGGACGCTGAACTACATAGCTGCCATCCCTAATGTTCTCCTCAATAGCGGCAACACCATCAACAGTCAGAGCCTTTACACTATCCTTTACAGAAGCCAAAGAAGCATAACCGATTGCACCCGGATTCTGGGAAACAGTAGTGATAACATCACCGGTAGATGTCAGTTCCTGACGATACTTGCAAGCATCCTCAGTGTCGGTAATGGACTCGAATCCGTCACGAGTGCCGGAACCTGCTTCCCGCCCAATAAGAACAATCTCAACATCATTACCACCAACCTCAGACCAGTTTGTAATTTCACCGGTGTATATCTTGGCAATAGTCTCCATGCTCAAATCAGATACAGCGTTTTCAGGGTTGACTATAATTGCAATTCCATCATAAGCCAGAATGGTACCGCTTAGTCCGGATGCTTTTTCCTCATCTTTTAAATTACGGGAAGAGAGACCAATGTCACAGCGTCCTTCCTGTACAGCTTTGATACCGGAACCGGAGCCTGTAGGGTTGTAAGTAAAGCTAATGCCGGTGTCATTCTGAAATGCTTCACCCAAAGCTCCAATCACTTTTTCCATCGAGGTAGAACCATCAGTAGCAACAGAACCGGTCGTCTTTCCACAGCCGGCAAACACGGAAATAGCCAGAACTGCGACCATCATCATAGTAATAATCTTTTTCATTTTAATGTCTCCTTTCAGACAACTGTTTTTTGTATTTCCTTAGTACAGTTATCATTTTAGGATTGACATGTGAAATCTAAAATACAAGGAATGTGAAATCTACGTCAAATTATAAAAATTACCCAATAGCATTCAGTTCCTGCATCATATCTTTATTGCAGCGGCGACGTATACACATAACAATCTTCCGCTTCCATCAATTCTGACAGTGCATCCGGTTTTGCTGTTGTCACAAATCCATAGACATGTAACCCGTATGTTTCTACATTTTCTGCAAATTTTTCCCATTCAACATAGTATTCGTCTGCACCCATCATCTCACAGAATATTTTCTGGTCTGCCATATAACGAAGCATACTGACGAAGTGCGTCTGCATGATTTCCGGATTATTTTCCGGAAAAGCATCCATTCCCGCATCCAGCAGACTTAAATACGGGTAGTTTTCTCTATCAAAATTAATGCATACACCGCTTGCACCGCAATCAAACCCTATAATTTCAAACATCTCATATCCGTCTTCTGTCATCATTGGCACTGCACACCACACACCGTTCGTTTCCACTTCAATCGCATCGTACCAGTCCATAAACTCTGCATAAGTCAACACCTTTGGCAGTGTCACATAAGCTGTCACATATTCGCGTTCGTCTAAAGTCTGCAACCTTTCATATGCCTGCTGCCATGGTCCTGCCGCACCCATTCCTACATAATTACTTTCCAGCCCTGCCTTTTTTCTATCAAATGCATTTCCGGTTGGACGCGTCAGCAGATTCACATCATATAAGTGCAATTCTCCTCTTTCAACTTTTCCTGCTACGTTATAAAACGCTCCGGTAAAACTGGCATTCTGAATGATATTAATGTCATATTCTCCATACCCTCTGCGATTGACAACTACATTATTGCGATATTTTCCGGGTAGAAACAGTTCGCTGTATACAGAAAAATCAAGACTCATCTGATTCGTTGTACTGTACTCTCCCTCTGCCGCAATTTTATCCGGCTGATAATAAAACGCATCTACAATACCCGGAAGTGCAAATAGAATAAATAAAATGGCACACAACAGAACTGTCCCCACGCAAAATCCCATTTTCACAAAAGCTTTTCGGATAGAGGCACGTATCATTTTCACGAACCGGTCTTCTTCTGTTTCTTCACTCGTTTTTGCTATTTTCGCTACACCTTCATCCGGCATTTCACCCATCTGACCGAATACCGTCAAATCTTTCAACTCCGGTATTTCTTCCGCATCAAACAGATACTCACTGATTGCCTCCTGCCGTTCGATATCTGCCTCAACCTGTTGTCTTTGTACTTCTTCTAATTTGCCCGTCTTATATAATTGAATCAGTTCACGATATGTCATATCCCTTTTCCTCCATATAATGTCTCAATTCCCTTTTCCCTCGATATGCAAGCACTCTTACATTTTCCGCGGTCAGATGCAGAATTGCCGCAATCTCTTTCTGTGACAGCCCTGCAAAATAATGTAATAACAAAACTTCCCGCTTCGCCGTTTCCAAACGCTCCATTGCACGATAAAGTTCTCTTCCTCTTTCCTCTGCAATCAATCCTTCCAACATCTTTTCTGCGTTTTCATCCGGTACTTCCGTAGCCTCTTCTATTCTGACCTTCCACTTTTCTTTTTTGTAATAATTGAAAAATAAATTTCGTGCCACCATGTACAGCCATGCCCGCATATTCGTATGACCATCCGGCAAGGCAAGCAGGGCTTTCAAAAATGTTTCCTGAAGTAAATCCTCCGCCAGTTCACGCTTCCTGCAAAGAGAATACAGATATAAATACAATTCTCTTTGGTACTTCTGGTATAGCTGTTTTAACAGTTCATTGTCCACATCTGCATCTCCTTTCTACTTTTCGTACTTCTATAAATATAACAAATCGTGTGAGAAAATGTTACACTGTATTTTTATATAACAAACGATAACACCTTGCGAAGCATTTTTAATTCTTAGGATCGCATGTACTTTCACGCTCTAAATAAACAAGTTCTTCATAGGAAAGTCAGTCACTTTCATGCGTTAATTCAACAAGCTCTTTCCTATGA
>CAYMTX010000060.1:0-13015 GCA_964393475.1 uncultured Roseburia sp.
CTTCGTATCCTTTTACAACTTCATAAAAGCGCTCCTTATCAAATGCCCCCTCCACAAAAGAAATCGGATATTTCGCAGGAAGTTGCTCTATCAATCGTTGTTGTTCCTCTACACGCTTGTGATACTCATCCTCCGGATAAATGTTCGGGTTATAGTAAAAAACAGTAATCCGAAAAAAATTAGACAAATACTCCAGACAATAGGAACTGCAAGGTGCGCAACAACTATGCAATAACAGACTTTTAACCTCGCCTGCTTTTTCGTGCTTTTCAATTATCTCTTCTAATTGTTTCTGATAATTAATTCGATTCATATTTTACCTTTCGTCTTTTTGTATTTTTATACGCATTTTATTAATAAAAATACATCCAAATCATTCTAACTCTTTCTATTACAAAACGCAATCCTATTTTTTATTTTCCGGCAATTCACAACCGTTTTACCGTAAAACCTTCTTTCAATTAAAGCGCCTCCAACAATTGCCGTACACGGCACTCCCAGGTATGTTTCTTTAAAAACTCCTGATACGCATTTTCCTGTATATCTTTGCATAAAGTATAATTGGTAAGCAGCTCCTCTGCCATATCCTTAAGACGCTTCTCGTTCTTTAACGAATACAGCATAATGTTTTCCCTGTCTTTTAATGTCCTCTTTAAATACGGATTCTCATCTGTTAGTACAACACAATGATTAGCCATTCCTGCATATATCCTGTCATGGGCACCGAAATTAAAAAACGGCGAATTATTCAAAAGTATGTGTTCTTTTGCAATTTTCTCAAAAGATAGTCCAAACTCTACAGACACTTCACGCTTTACAAAGTCTTCATCGAAACTTCTGTACTTCTCCCAACCTTCACCGACGATTTTCACCGGAACATGATATTTCACCAGACAATCAATTGCTTTTCTGCGGAAATGATTCCTCACATATGCATCTACCGGATACATATGATTCATAAATAATGCAAAACGTGCATCATCAAGCTCCATGCCGCGCTCTTTTAACACCTCCCGAAACAGATTCTCCATTGTCTGCTCCGGTAATTCCAAACGTCGCTCCAACACCTGCTTAGACAATGTCTTAATCGGTTCCGGTGCCATTTCAATCATCTCATATAATTTTTCTTCCGAATCATAAGACCCGATAAACAATACACAATCCGGCTCTTTCGTTCTCTTTTCCTTTGAGAAAGCTTCCGTTGCTCCCAAAGGCATCATCAGTGTATTCTTTACTCCCTGATAATAACATTTCACATATGCTTCCTGTGCTTCATCCAGCAAAATCGCATGAAAATTTTTCGCCTTGGCAGATAAACAATTATAGTGAAACAACGGATGATCTAAAATGTAATCATAAAACGGACCATCCATCATATCCAACACCGGAGTTCCATCTTCCTCCGTGAGCTGTGGCATCAAAGAATTAAAATCCAACATTACTTTATAAGACTTTCCGAGATACGGCTGTAAAACCGCATCAAAATCCGATTCTCTGGTGAATTCGCAATATTCAACATCATATCCCAATTTTTCAAATGCTCCTCCCATTTGATGTGCAAAGAAAAAATGGGAATTATAACAAATTTCCCTGGATGTAAAAATCAAAACTTTTTTATCTGTTTCCAGCATACAAATCTCCCTCAAAATTAAGAAAGCTTTTACGACACTCTGCCGCAAAAGCTTTTCCTCTTATTTATCCCAAACACTTAAAAGCAAAATACTGACTACATAATACAATGCACACATCAAAATAAAAATACCGTTTCCAAAGATTAACCCCACAATCAACTGCGCAATCAAAACTGCACCATGTAACCAAACCGGCAAATTCTGCAAACATACTGCAAGTCCCGCTTCCAATAATACGAATATACATACTGAAATTACCGGGAGTTTCCATGCTAATATTCCGTTTAAAATCACAGCCAATGCTACGATGACCATACCAAAAACTACCATGTGCTGTTTATTCTCTTTTGCAAATGCTTTGATGTCGTTCATTATGATAACACACCTCTCTAAACTACTAATATTGATATTATAGCAATTTCTTCTTAAAAGGACAAGGCTAAGTTACACTTCACAAGATTAATTTTAATTGATATAATAATTTACAAATTATATTTTGAAAGGACCGACAACAACTATGAATCAATGGATTTCCATGTGGGGAAATGCCGTTTCCATCGCCGAATACAGACCGGAAGGTTATGCAAAGGATATTACCTTACGCTATCCTATTTACGTGCCGTTTGACGGAGAAGCTCTCCGTTTTACTTTTGATAATTACTGTGGCACTGAAAATATTGATATCACAAGGGCAACCGTTGCTTTATCCCACGCCAGCATCACTGACAAAATCGGTTTAACCTGTCCAATGAACGAAAGCGAGATTTACGATATCACTTTTTTTAGCAGTTCTGACGTAACCATTTTCCCGAAGGACCACATTATTAGTGACCCTATTTTTATGAACGTCAAAGCAGGTGATACCATCTGTGTAAACTTATATTTTAAAGATTACACCTCACTACGCTCAGCCGTACTTGTAACCGGTCCGCTTTCCAAGGGGTTCTTCTGTCTTGGCGATGCAACACATTCCGGAAGACTTCCGCTAAATATGACTAAAACAACGAACTGGTACTATTTTTTAAGTAATATTGAAATCTTCACTTCTGAGCAGAATCATACCATTATTTGTTATGGCGACTCGATTACGGCACAATCCTGGCCGGATTATTTAATGCTCCGTGCCGCTGCCAATCCGAATAATCACACCGCAATTATTCGCCGTGCAGTAAGTGGCACTCGCGTACTCCGACAGTACGAATGCATTACATACCAATCCTACGGCTTAAAAGGGAAAAATCGCTTTCTTCATGAAGCTCCTGCCTCCGGCTGTGATACTATCATCATCCAGCAAGGAATTAATGACATCATTCATCCGGTCGGCACTGACAATAACCCATTCCGACCAATGAGTGACCTGCCGTCTTCGCAGGAATTAATCGATGGTTTAAAATGGTATATTGAAGAGGCTCGGAAACTGAATTATAATGTCTACCTGGGTACACTTCTTCCGTTTAAAGGATGGAGAACCTATGCTCCATTCAGAGAAGATTTGCGAAATGCTGTAAATGATTGGATTCGCATCACCAACGAAGCTGATGGCTGTATCGACTTTGATTTAGTACTCCGCGATGAAAATGACTTGGCATCTTTCCGTCCGGGTTTTGACAGCGGTGACCACTTACATCCAAGCGCCAAAGCATATAAAGCTATGGCAGATGCCGTTCCCGCTCATTTACTTTACTAGAAAATCAAAAAAAGCCGCAAAAAACGATTTGCGATATCATCATAACCAGATGACATCACAAATCGTTTTTTATAGTCCTTTTACAATTTTATCTCATATTGTCTGATTCCTATAATATACCAGAAACCTCGCAACCCGGCAGCAATTAAAAATCCATTATAAACTGCTACTGTATAATCCACCATCTGTACATTTATCATTGCATATACTACTTGCACAACTGCAAATAATACAGTAAATCCAAACAACCAAAATACTGATGACATATCTTTTCTCAGCAAATGCGACATAATATCAAGCATAAAACCAATGAGCAGACATAGTACCGTCAGTAAAATAGAAATCAACATAAAATATGCAATCGGCGCCGGCAATGTTATATCATTCGGAACTATCCATAATGCCAGCAAAACAAGTGTCGATAACACACCAAACACCGAACATATTCTACCAAAAATCAAAAATTTACGATGCATAACTTTTACCAAAATTCCCTTACCACTATATTATTGGTGCAGATGCCTATTTACACGTTCAATCAACATCTGTAATGCCACAACATTCTGTCCGCCTTCCGGAATAATAATGTCTGCCCGACGCTTACTTGGCTCTACAAACTGCTCATGCATCGGTTTTACAGTTGTAAGATACTGACTGATAACACTGTCTAAAGAACGTTCCCGTTCTTTTACATCACGTAAAATTCTACGCAAAATACGCACATCAGCATCTGTATCTACAAAAACTTTAATATCCATCAATTCGCAAAGCGATTGCTCTGCAAAAATAAGAATCCCTTCCAATACAATAACCGGAGCCGGATTTACAATGACCACTTCATCCGAACGGTTATGCACAGTATAATCATAAACCGGCATTTCAATTGTCCTACCAGCCTTTAACATCTTAATGTGTTCACATAAAAGTTCTGAATCAAATGCATCAGGATGATCGTAATTTAACAATGAACGTTCCTCATATGTCATTTTATCATGACGTTTATAATAATTGTCATGGCGTAAAATGCTTACTTCGTCACTGCCAAAATTTTCAATTAGCTTGTCTGCCAACGTAGTCTTTCCGCTTCCCGTACCGCCTGCAATTCCGATTAAAATTGTATCCATGAACCCCTCACTTTTGTATCGATTTTGTATTAATAATCTGACTTTTCTGAAGATTTTCCAATGATTGCAAGTGTTGCACTTGTACCAAGTCTGCTTGCACCTGCATCAATCATACTTTGAGCTTCCGCTGCATTATGGATACCTCCGGAAGCTTTAACGCCCATGTTATCTCCAACTGTTTTTCTCATAAGTGCTACGTGATGCGTTTTAGCACCTGCCGTAGAAAAACCGGTAGAGGTCTTAACAAAATCTGCACCTGCTTCTTTCGATAATTCACATGCTTTTACAATTTCTTCATCTGTCAAAAGGCATGTCTCCAGAATTACCTTTAATACGATGTCTCCACACGCTTCTTTTAATGTTTTGATATCATTCAATACATAGTCACATTTACCATCTTTTAACGCACCTACATTAAGAACCATATCGATTTCTGTAGCGCCATCTTCGATAGCCGCTTTTGTCTCGAATGCTTTTACTCTCGTATCAGACATACCAAGAGGGAAACCTACTACAGTACACACTTTTACATCCGAACCTGCTAACTTTTCAGCCACGAATTTTGTATAGTACTGATTAACACAAACAGACATAAAACTATTTTCTAATGCTTCATTACAGATTTTCTCAACCTGTGCTTCTGTTGCATCTGCCTTTAAAATTGTATGATCAAAATATTTTGTTGAAATCATTTCCATCCTCCTTAAATAATCTTATTAATAAATTTTGCCGGCATAAATACCAGCTATTATCTTTTTCCTTTTAAACAAAGTGTAATATCATCCCCTTTTTCCAGAAAAGGGAAGGTTTTTAACCTTCCCTCTTCTATAAAAGTAAAGGCTCTTCACCTTTATTTTGCACTAAAACTGTCGTTGACTTACCTTCATCTGCTTTGCATGTGCATCCTCACGGATTATTTTAATATCATAAGAAACCGAACTTCCCATGATATTAAAAAATGCTCATACGAGCATTTTAAAGCCGATAAGGGGACTCGAACCCCTGACCCACGCATTACGAATGCGTTGCTCTACCAACTGAGCCATATCGGCAAGTAACAATAAAATCTATACCATACTAGGATATTATATCGTAAAACCAAAAAAATGCAATTCTTTTTTAACCTTTTTTCAAAAAATTTGTTTTTTTCACATTTTTTCTTTTTTCACAACCAATGTCTTGTAATTATTCACTATGTATGATACATTAACCCTACACGGTTTCCCATAGTCCGTGTCTACAACATATCATCTAAAGAATTCCTGCATTTGACAAAAGGAGTATATTTCTTATGACATATCAGGAATTTAAAAAGAACATCATTCAAACAATCTCTGCAAAATTAGGTTCCACCTACAGAGTTGCTCTTCAGGATATTATTAAAAATAATGATACCCATTTAGATGGATTAACCATCCTATCCGAAAATAGCAATATTTCACCAACCATTTATTTGAACTATTATTATGAGCAATATTTAACCGGGAAAAATATGGCTTCTATTTACGAAGAGATTCTGCGTTCCTACTATCAGAATGCTCCAAAAGAAAATATTGATATAACCTTTTTTACTGATTTTGAAAAGGTAAAAGAACGTGTTATCTTTAAGCTGGTAAATTATGAACGCAACAAAGAGTTACTATCAAAAGTACCACATGTGCGCTATTTGGATCTGGCTTTGATTTTTAATTGCTTTTTGGATGCTTCTGCAGACGGATGCGCCACTATCTTAATTTATCATCATCATCTTTCATTCTGGAATATTTCCACAGAAGAGCTTTATACTCTTGCCCTAAAAAACACGCCACAGTTGCTTCACTACCAGCTTCAGAATATAGCCGAGGTTATAAGGAATCTTTTTCCCAAAGAATGTAACGAGTTGCTTAGCGATGCCTTTGAACCGATTCCGATGTACGTATTATCGAATAATATCAAGCTGAACGGTTCCGGTTGTATTCTTTACGAGGACTTACTATCCGATATTTCCTCCAAAATGAACAGTGATTTCTATATACTTCCAAGCAGCATCCATGAAGTTTTATTAATTCCTGTCAGACATGCAGCTTCCTATACGGAACTCGTGACTATGGTAAAGGAAATTAATTCTACTCAACTTACCAAAGAAGAAATCCTCTCTGATCGTGTATATTTATATTCCCGTCATACCGGACAGGTAACTATGTAATCCCTGCGATACAGAGACTTTCAAATATCTGATTGAAACCGCATATTAGCAGTATTATGTCGTGGTATTTCTATGCCGAACAACTTCTGTTATCACAGTAAATGCTTGAAATACCACGATATATTCTTATTTAATTATACTTCTTCATTTAAAAACATGTCTAATAATGCATACATTTTCTTAATATCAATCGGTTTACTCAAATGACCATTCATACCGGCATCTAATGACTTCTTAACATCCTCTTCAAATGCATTTGCTGTCATCGCTACAATCGGAATACTGCGTCCATCCGGTCGTCCCGGCATGCTTCTGATTGCTTTAGTAGCCATCAATCCATCCATAACCGGCATTCTGATATCCATAAGAATAACATCATAATAGCCTGCTTCATGACTCTTAAAGGCACTTAATGCCTCTTCTCCGTTTAGTGCGACTTCTACGTCAAAATTCTTATGTAATAAAATATTCTTGGCAATTTCAATATTAATGTCACTATCTTCTACAACAAGTGCTCTTTTACCTGTAAAGTCGTATGATACCGCTTTAGTTCCATCTTTTTTCGGACGCGCTTTTCTACGGCGTTCTAATCGTACTGTAACTGTGATAGTAAATGTAGTCCCTTCCCCCTTTTTACTCTGCACAGCTATCTTACCATTCATCAAATCTACAATAGATTTTGTAATAGCAAGCTCCAGACCGGAACCATTATATAAAGTTCTGCTCTCACCGTAGATATGTTCAAATGGCTCAAAAACCATTGGTAATAATGCTGCTTCAATACCTAAACCATTGTCCGAAATGTTAAACTGCAACGTTGCAGTTTCTTCGTTCTGAGATAATACTTCCACCTCAAATGCCACTGTTCCGCCTGCCGGAGTAGATTTCACTGCACTTTCCACTACATACATAATAGCTTTACTCATTTTTTTGCTATCAAATACATAATACTTTTCCATCTCATTTAAAACAGAACAGGTAAAATGAATCTGTTTTGCATCCGTAATTTCATGGATTTTATCTTGTAATTCTGCAAAAAAAACTTCATTCTCAACGGAATCTAATTCTAATGCAATCTTTCCGGTTTCCAGGTCAGATAAACTCAAAATGTCATTTACAAAAGAAAGCAAAAACTGGGCAGACTGTTCTATTTTATCAAGATTCTCATATATCTTAGCCGGCACAGTTTCATTTTCTTTGCTCAGATAAGATAATCCAATAATGGCATTCAACGGTGTCCGGATTTCATGGCTCATTCTGTTTAAAAAATCATTCTTCTTATGATTCGCCTTCTCCGCCGCTTCCAATGCCTGCTTTAAGTTCATAATATCGTTAGAAAACTCTGTCATTCCTTCTCTTCTTTCTTTTCTTATTACTAAAGTACTATTAAAATTATAGCAATCTTTCTCCTTTTTGCAAGAAAAAATATAAAACTACATAATACGTAATCCCTTCGGATAATGGTTTTTCAACACAGTACCTGTCAGTTTTGCCCAGCCTATACTATAATTGTCTACATTAACTAAATACCAGCCCTTTTCTCCTTCCCATTGTAAAGTCTGTCCATTCAGATATGCTTTTATCTCATAACTGTCTGCTGTATAGGATACAGCGTGTTTTACCTTGTCTTTCGCCAAAGACAAGGCCAACGCGTGTGATGGCTCAAAACGGTTCTTTTTAAGCGTTCCGAGATGCAGCCCCGGTCGCAATACCTTAAGGCCTTTTAATGATGGCATTTCTTCCGGAATCATATATAACTGATCTCCAAATTTGATTTTTGCGCCATGCGGTGTCTGCATCAGTGTCTCTTTGCAAAATACATAGAAATCCTCACACTCCCTGTCGGAAATTCCTTTTTCCGGCGGATTCTTACAATACCCCTGATAATCAGACAGCTGTCCTTCTTTCTCTAAAACAGCCAGGTAATGACCTTCGCCTTTTAAACGATGTGGCCATAGACGAATAGTTGCGGCAATCTGAGCCGGCATATCTTCGCGATTTGTTGTTTCTATCTCACCGGCTGTCCGGTCATTTACATACCACTCCAATTGTCCTGCTGTCATCCCCTCGTATACTTTTACAGAAATTGTATGAAACTCTGTATGACGATTTAAAAAACGATAAATACTTCCCTCATTTTCGACCGGTGCAAAAGTGCAGGTAGAGTATACTATACGTCCCCCCGGTTTCAGCATTGATGCTGCGTACTCTAGAATTTCATCCTGGCGTTCACCACAAATACGTACATTTTCCAGACTCCATTCACCACAAGCATCTTCATTTTTACGGAACATTCCCTCTCCTGAACATGGTGCATCTACCAGTATCTTATCAAAATAACCTTCAAACATCTCTGCCAGATGTGCCGGGGTCTCATTCAATACTACTGCATTTGTAATACCTAAACGTTCAATATTTTCTGATAAAATCTTTGCACGGGCAGGATGAATCTCATTACAAATCAGCATACCTTGTCCTTGCATTTTTGTAGCAATTTGCGTGCTTTTACCTCCCGGTGCCGCGCAAAGATCCAGAACCCGCTCTCCCGGCTTTACATCCAGATATTCCACCGGTGCCATAGCACTTGGTTCCTGAATATAGTACACCCCTGCCTCATGATAAGAATGTTTTCCCGGCGTGTCATCTGTCGTATAATAATATCCATTTTCACACCACGGAATTGGTTCTAAGGTAAAAGATGTATTTTTCAGGAAAAGATTTTTATCTGCTTTTAATGGATTAATACGTAGGGACTGATATTTGGCATGCTCATAACTTTGTTCAAAAACCTCATATTCATCTCCCATCATATTTTTCATTCTCCCTACAAAATCTTGTGGTAACATCATTATACTCCTTTATCTTTCAATCTTTCGCAATGCAGCCATCATCTCTTCATCTGCTGCATCCAACAAATAGTTATGCATTTTCTCTTGTTTCTCTTCAATAGTGTTTCTTGTTTCCTGCCGGGCAATTTGCAAATCTGCTTCCAGTTCTTTTGCAGAAAGCAAAAAACAGCCTTGTCCACGGATAATAATCTGCTCCAGCCCATCTGATGTAGCCACCGTCACGTGATACTTTCTACCATTTTCATGTGCAAATTTCTCGATGTATGCATCTGCCGTTTCAGCCTCTTTTGTATATACCACATGAATGTTATGATAATCAAAAATCTCTGTTTTGTGCCCAAGCACACGATACGCATCAAACACAACAATTAACCGGCATTTACGCACCCCCTGATAATCGCAAAGCATATCTAACAGTTTTCCTCTCGCCGCATCTACGTTTTGCTCTGCCAGTTCCTTTAAATCAGAAAAGGCAAAAATAATATTATAACCATCCACCAGTAAATACTTTTCTTTATTTATCTTCTTCTGGGGAATATATTCGGTCGCCGTCTCACTTCGAATAACTTTTTTCATCGACCACTTTTTCACATCATCTTTACCATGAGCATTGGAACGATAGGTACGATTTAAGATTTCATCAATTTCATCTGTACCAATTGTCACTTCGTCCAATGAATTTTTTTGTCGCATAGCCGGCATTCCTTTATCTATAGAAGCATCTCTGCCTCCGCCGAGCAAACGCCCCGGCAAATGCATATATTCTTCCACTTGATCCCATTCCACAATAAAACCTGCACCATGAGCACAGAACACCGATGAAGAAGGATTATGTGTATCCCGGTTTGGATCATACTTCAGTTGTTCGCAAACTGCTTCTGTATTGTGACAAGGCTTATATCCGCCTAACGCCAAAGTCAATTTTCCTTCTCCTCTGGAATATGCATTCACTTCCTTCTGATAATTCTGCATGCACACCACCGGCGCACTTCCTGTCAAAACACCATAATTTCCTTCCATAAAAGGTCCGGTCATACTGCCATACATTTTTTCGATATCAGTCATGGCACGCCCCATCAACCCCTGCGGAAGTTCTAATCGAAAATCATAGTACGGCTCCAACAAAACGGACTCTGCCTGCATTAAGCCTTGTCTCACAGCACGGTAAGTAGATTGCCTAAAATCTCCGCCTTCCGTATGTTTTGCATGTGCCCTGCCGTTAATCAACGTTATTTTCATATCGGTAATCTCAGAACCGGTTAACACCCCTACATGTTGTTTTTCTTCCAAATGTGTCAAAATCAACCGTTGCCAATTTTTCGCAAGAATATCCTCACTGCAATCTGTACAGAACTGTATTCCGCTTCCAAGTTCACCCGGCTCTAACAATAAATGCACTTCTGCATAATGGCGTAACGGCTCAAAATGTCCTACTCCCTCTACCATATTAGCAATCGTTTCTTTATAAACAATATTTCCGGCGCCAAAACCAATTTCCACGCCAAAACGTTCCTGTACAATTCTTTTAATAACCTCAATCTGCACTTCTCCCATGATTTGCGCATGAATCTCTTGCAACGTTTCGTTCCATATAATATGAAGTTCCGGTTCTTCCTCCTCTATCATACGAAGTTTTGGAAGAATTTGCACCAGTGCCACATCTTCCGGCAGTAGTATCTTATAACTTAAAACAGGTTCTAAGACGGGTAATAGTGATGGTTGGGCCTCACCTAACACCATACCAGGTTTCGTTTTTTCCAATCCGATTACTGCGCAGACCATTCCCGCCTCTGCTTCCGAAAGCGTCTCATATTTACTTCCCGAATACACACGAATCTGGCTTACCTTCTCATCGCCAATCGCTTCTCTAACTTTTAACGTACCTCCTGTCACCTTAATATAAGTCATACGCATATTTTGTTCATCTCTGGCTATTTTAAAAACTCTGGCCCCAAACACATCCGGATATGCAGGAATTCTTATCCATTGATAAACGCCTTCCAAAAACTCTGCCACACCGGTCATTTTAAGAGCAGACCCAAAATAACAAGGATATACCTTCCGTTCTGCAATCAAATCTCGTATCATCTCAGGCGGCAACTGTTCTTCTTCTAAAAAATATTCCATGGCAGCCTCTTCTGACATCGCCACTTCTTCATAGAAATCCGCACTATCCGTTACCGTAAAATCTACACAACAATCAGACAACCCGGTCTTTACTTCTTTCAGTAACGCATCTTTCTCACATCCCGTTTGATCCATCTTATTCACAAATAAATACACAGGCACACCATAGCGCTTCAACAAACGCCATAATGTCTTGGTATGCGCCTGCACGCCATCTGCACCATTAATCACTAAAATTGCATAATCCAGTACGGATAAGGTACGCTCCATCTCAGATGAAAAATCCACATGTCCCGGTGTATCCAATAAGACAATCTGCAAATCTTTGTACTCTAAAACTGCCTGTTTGGAAAAAATCGTAATACCACGCTCTTTCTCCATTTTATCCGTATCTAAATAAGCATCTTGATTGTCCACACGTCCTAATTTTCTAATTTTTCCACTTGTATATAAAAGTCCCTCTGATAAGGTTGTCTTACCTGCATCTACATGCGCCAGTATTCCCACAACTATTTTCTTCATATTAAATGCTCCCGGATTTTCAACTCCATTTGTCCATTATTCTGTATCATATCATATTCATAAAACTGTTGCCACAAAAAACTAAAGGACTGCAAAAACTACTGTTTTTACAGTCCTTCTGTTTAGTAACAAAAATAATGTCCGCCAATTTTCAAATCCAAATTACGCGTCAGCTTTTTTGTTGCAAAATATACGGTATCACTTCTTACGATACTTGTTTTTCCTTCTAACACTTCATAAATAGATGTGTATTCTTTTTCTGTCGGTTCTGCGGTATCTTTAAGCTTCCATGATGCAAACTGTGTCGGATTCTTCTGACTCAACACATCATATAAACTATCCGGAAAATCTTCGGAAACCATACGATTGAAAACAACCTCTACAACAGCTTCCTGTCCAGCCTCTGATTCTCCTCTGGCCTCTACCCATAAAATTTTCGCAAGTAACTCAATTTCTTCATCGGTCAACTGAATCCCCCAACGATTTTCATACTTTTCTTTTGTTTCTTCGATTCTTATTTTTTCGATTATCTCTTCTTCAATTACTTCTTTTTCGTCTTTCTCTTCGTTATATAAGGTCACTAACTTAAGTTCATTTTCCTCGAATGTAGCTACATTCTCCGTCTCGGTTGTAAATGAAAATGCAGAGTCTGTCTGCTGGCTGGACGTAACTGTTAGGCAAAGCACTAATGCTAACGCACCTGCTACGTTCATTGTCATATCTCATTTTCTCCTTCCACTAAATAAAATGACATTTATAAAAGCGGCAAATAAATTTTCATTTATCTGCCGCCGGACTACAAGGTACATCTTACTCATTTCCCTTTAAAAGTCAAATTTAAAGTTTTGGAAAGAATCGGAATTTTTTAATACCTATTTACTATATTTTTA
>CAYMTX010000061.1:0-12796 GCA_964393475.1 uncultured Roseburia sp.
TATTTACCGTTAACTAAAATATCTATTGGTTCACCTGCAATACGATTCAACTCTAAAATTGTACCAGGTGCGAAGTCCAAAATTTCCTGAATTGACTTACTTGTCCTGCCAAGTTCTACTGTTACCTCTAAAGGTACATCCATAATCAATCCAATATTTTCCTGTCCATATACAGGTTGCTCCGTTCTGGAGAACGCCTGAAACTGTGCAGGCTGCACATTGACTGGCTGTCCCATCATTGGTTGCGCCATCATCGGCTGTCCCATCATCGGTTGCATCATCATCGGCTGCCCCATCATTGGTTGTGCCATCATCGGCTGCCCCATCATCGGCATCTGCTGGTTCATATCCATTGCCGGTGTCATTTGAGGTGCCGGCTGTGGAGTAGGTGTCTGAGCCGGTTGTTGTGTTGCAGATGATGTAGTCCCCGCGCTCATACTCTGTGTAGCATTTGCACACATTTCTTTTGCGAATGAAATCGGATACAACTGCATAATCTCACTGTCAACCAAATCACCAATTTCCATTTTAAATGAAATTTTTACAAAAGAGCCAGATAAAAATTCATCAATCGCACTTTCATCTATATTATCTTTTAAATCAATCAAGTCCGCTACCGGTGGGCTAATATCAATCACACGGTTAAACATAGAAGAAAGTGATGTTGCTGCCGAACCCATCATCTGATTCATGGCTTCACTAATCGCACTTAAATGTAATTCGCTAATCTCCGAATTATCCATACCATGCCCGTCACCGCCCATCATCAAATCAGTAATAATCTTAACATCATTTTCTCTCAACACTAAGATATTGCTTCCGTTCAATCCGACTGTATATGCAATACGAATAAATACACATGGTCTTTCATAAGCATCACAAATATCTGTCCATGTAGCAAACGATACAACCGGTGTCGATATATCAACCTTGGCATTCACAAGAGATGACAAGGTTGTGGCCGCTGTACCCATGCTTATATTACCGATTTCTCCTATCGCATCCTTTTCATTGTCTGTCAAACTTTCTGTCCCAGAAGCGGAGCCGCCACCCGGATTACTTAATAATGCATTAATTTCTTCTTGTGATAAAGCACCATCCATTATTGCTCATCCTCCCTTATCACTGATGTTATTCTTACCGCGTAATTATCGCCGGCAGCTCCCGGCAATGCAGTAAATTTCTTAATATTCCCAACATAGATATTCAAATCTTCCTCTATATTCCTATCCAGTCGGATAATATCACCTACCTGCAGATTGATAAAATCATCTACTGATATGGAACTATTTCCAAGTACCGCCTTAATCGGAATCTGTACTCTTGAAATCAAAGACTCAATTGTATCGGCATACACAGTTTCATCTCTTCCCTGTAGATTAGAATACCATGACTTCGTATTCAATCTGTCCATAACACTTTCTAATGTCAGGAACGGAAGACATATATTCATTAAGCCTTCTACATCACCAACCTTCAGATTCAGCGTTATTAACGCTATCATCTCTGTCGGCGAAACTATCTGTGCATACTGGGAATTTGTCTCAATACGTTCCAACTTCGGTCGTATCTCACACACATTTCCCCATGGTTCCCTTAACAAATTAACACATGTATATATAACTCTTTCCAGAATTAATAACTCAATTTCTGAGAACTCTCTTGTCTTATCTAATGGATTTCCCAATCCACCCAACATACGGTCTACTATTGCGTATCCTACATTTTCAGCAAGATCCATTATAATCGTTCCCGGCAATGGATCCATACTTACCATGCAAAGCAATACCGGATTTGATAACGCATTGGAAAATTCCTGATACGTTACAGCTTCCGAACTCATCACCTCAACCTGTACAGATTTTCTCAAGTATACCGGCAGATTTGTCTGAAGCAATCGACCATAATGTTCAAAGATAATTTCCAAAGTTCTCAAGTGTTCTTTCGAGAACTTTGCCGGACGGGTAAAGTCGTAATTCTTCACCTGTTTTTCTTCCTTGTCCTTTATCTCTTCAACATCAAGTTCCCCGGTGCTCAACGCTTTAAGTAAACTATCTATCTCATTTTGAGATAATACTTCACCCATTTTCTCACCACCTAAATTTCCAATTTACATGAATTGCATTTCTCACATTCATTCTTATTGCGTTTTTACATCCGAGAAGTTTACTCCGACAATAAATTTTGCGCCAAATAAATCCTGCATTGTTTTTA
Source organism: uncultured Roseburia sp. (assembly GCA_964393475.1). Taxonomy (GTDB): domain Bacteria; phylum Bacillota; class Clostridia; order Lachnospirales; family Lachnospiraceae; genus Roseburia. The sequence continues at coordinate 2,215 of CAYMTX010000061.1, forward strand.
AAATTTCCTGCTTCACAGCATAATAACCATCTTCGCGGAACTCTTCCAATGTATAATAAGAAACTATCGTATTAATCTGGTCCTTGATAATCGTCTCTTTGTTTTGCAGGTTTGTAACACCCGCACCTTTATCGTACTCTTGACTCTCTATGTTTACAGAAAGACCAACCGAAAAGATTGCAATATGATTTTCGCCATCACCACTGTTTTTCAAATTACAAGTAAACGAATCTGCAATATTATATAACTCAATGTTCTCAATCGGCACCGTAACATTTGAGCCACTTTCTAATTCCAAATCAATCGCACTGCACACCTGATTAATTAACTCATTTGATTTTTTTGTCTGCGGAACAACTGTAAAAACTAAAATCGCAGTCAAAATCAAATTTGCTAATACAAGAGCAAGAATCAATACACTAATTAAATTTTTCTTCATTTCAAGCCTCCGTAACTATTCCGACAATTCAGAATAATATGTATTATAAATCTTTATTTCAACTCTTCTGTTTCTTGCACGGCCTTCCGGTGTGCTGTTATCTGCAATCGGAACATACTCGCCACGTCCGGACGATTTAATATGAGATGGTTCTATTGTTGTAACCTCTCTCAAATAATCCGCTACAGTCAAAGCTCTATACATTGATAGCACATTGTTATCTTTGTATTTTGCCGATGAAATCGGCACATTATCGGTATGACCTTCTACTTCAATCATATTCTTATCATACGACTGTAACATCTTACCGATTTTTTCAATTAAAGGATTTGCTTCTGCCTTCAATTCTGATTTTCCGGAATCAAATAATAATGTACCATTTAAATTGAGCAACACATATTCTGCGTTAAATTCCACTTCCACCTGATTCTGGATACCATATCGCTCTGCAAGTTCTTCTAAATGTTCTGCCATCTTTTCTGATTCAGCCAAAGCATTTTCCTGATACTCTTCCTTTAAATCTTTCTCGCCCTCTTCTTCCTTATCCGCTGCTGAATTCGCCATCTCATTATAATAGATATCAAGCATTGGCAGCTGGCTGACACCGGAAGAAACCATCATGCCATCTCCAATCGCAGATCCGCCTGCCGGCAGAATACTAAAACTGTTCTGTAAAGAAGCAATGACCAGTTCAAACTTCTCAGTATCTACACTGGACATCGAGAACAATAATACGAAGAAACATAAAAGCAAATTCATAAGGTCACTGAAGGTAGCCATCCATGCCGGAGAACCTTTTGGTGGTTCTTCTGGTCTTTTTGCCATTATGCTTCACCTCCGCCTGCCTCTTCCTCTGCAATAGCACGTGCTGATGGTGCAAGGAATGATTTCAATTTTTCTTCAATAATACGCGGATTCTCTCCCGCCTGAATCGAAAGAAGTCCTTCCACTGTAATATCCTTAATCATCATTTCCTGTTCGTGATTCACTTTCAACTTCGCCGCAACCGGATTACATAACCAGTTTGCAATCAACGAACCATACAGTGTCGTCAAGAGTGCAACCGCCATATTCGGTCCGATTGCCGATGCATCCTCCAAATCCTTCAACATATTTACAAGTCCGATCAGAGTACCAATCATACCCCATGCAGGACCTAATTCCGCCCATTTTTCCCAAAAACCGATACACGTTTTATGACGCGCCTCTACATTGTTCAAGTCTGTCTCTAAAATAGCACGAACCAATTCCGGATCAGTACCATCGACAACTAACATAACGCCCTTTTTCAAGAAAGGATCTTCAATATTATTCGCCGCTTCTTCTAATGCTAAAAGACCTTCTTTTCTCGCCACATTGGCAAGGTCAATGATATTCTTAATAGAAGCAGAAGGGTCTACAACTTCATCTTTAAATATCAGCGTAAAACTCTTCAATCCGTTGATAAAATCTTTTAACTTATGACTTGCCAGTGTACCGGACACCGAGCCACCAATCGTAATGATAATTGACGGGAAATCATACATACTTCCCATCGCTACGAATCCACCTGATGAATACACACCGTAAATGAACATTACTACGCCTAATATAAAGCCCGCTAATGATGCAATATCCAAAATCTTCCACCTGCCATCCTTTAATATAATATTTGATAATTAGCAATTTACTCCTAAACACCCAATTATCAAAATAACTCTATATGTAATTCTACTAAATTTCTGTTCAAATGTCTACTTTCTTTTACAAAATATTGTGTATTTCGACACACAAAAAATACAAAACTCCCCAATTCTTGTGTTCCAAATCAAACAACCGCATAAACGCAACCTTTCGCATAGTATTTGGAAAGGCCACGCTACACGGTCAAAAAATTAACGTTTTAAATTAACAAGTTCTTCTAATAATGTATCTGAAGTTGTAATAACTCGTGAGTTTGCCTGGAAACCACGCTGCGTTGTAATCATCTGTGTGAACTCTGTAGAAAGGTCTACGTTAGACATTTCCAGTTCACCGGTTGTCATAGAACTACCATCCGCTGATACTTCTACACCGATTCCGTCGAATTCGCCGGAGTTTAAGGTTGTCTGGTAGCAGCTTTCACCGACTTTTTCCAAACCGGCAGCATTTGAAAACTGTGCTACTGCAATCTGTCCCAATAATTCTGTATTACCATTGTCATAAGAACCATAAATCTTACCGCTTGTATCAATAGATACACCTATCATGTTACCAAGCTTTCTACCTTTACCGGTTGTACCGTCTACGTCACCTGAATCCATACCAAGTGTTGATTTTCCACTGTTGTTGTAGTTTAAACACTGTGTAAAATCGATGCTGATATTTGCAAAATTTCCTTTTTCATTAAAATTACCCGTACCAACTGCATCACCTAATTTCAAAGTTACTGATTTCGGGTCTCCGTTAATGCTCTCGAATTTACCTGTTGATGTATTAAACAACAATTCATAGTTAGATTCTTTTCTTGTAACCGAATATACCTGTTTACCATCTACTGTTTCCACCTTAAATGCATAGTCCGAATTTGCTGTACTTGCATTTCCCATGCCAATTCCAAGATATTGCTGTATACTTTCTGACATATTAAAAAGTTTTTCTGCTGTCAGGGTGTCACCCGTAGCTATTGTACATCCTACATCACTATATTCAACGAACTCTTGCTTAGCAGCATCATACTTATAATAATTCGTTCCGTCTGTAATATTGCCATTCGTATCAAAACTAAATCCCGTCAACAAATCTGCATCTGTATAGACTTTTTCTGTCTTAGTGTCTACTGTAATCTGTGTCTGGGTAAATGTGTATCCGGTAACTGCATTATAAGTAACCGTCGCGTCTGTCGCACCGGCGCCAAACACTGTTGTCAAATCCGCGTCCGACATTGTATTGCCGGCAGCATCCTGGAACTTTCCGTTTACAATGGAATACTGTGTGCCATTGTAAGTCACTTCCCCATTACCACCGACAGTCGCACCATTTCCGGTAACCGTTCCAGTCGCAACCGTTGTTGTTACATCATTGGATTCAAACGCACCAAATAACTGTGCTTTTTCTTCTGCGGTAAAGTTCGCAATCAAATCCTCGTTCTCATCATTTAAAATACTCGTTAAACTAACTTCGTATTTTCCATCAACCCCAGTCGACTTCACAGAAAATCTTGCTGTGTACTGATATCCAAGACTGTCATAGAAGTTTAAGTTCATAATCTTACCATTATCACTCTTAACATCAGCGTCATTCTCGTCCAAAACACCACCCATAACTGCATTTGTTGTAGCTTCCGGTGCACTTGTCAAGTTTTTCTCCTGCATGATACGAAGCGCAGATACGGTATCTTTACGGATTTCATTTGTTGTCTCATCTACCTGCCATCCCATTACTGTATAACCGGTTGATGTCATACAAAGGTTACCTACACCATCAATATAGAAAGAACCTGCTCTTGTAAATAAGTTCTGTGTACCATCATTTACAACAAAGAAGTTTGTTGTATTCTTATCTGTTAATTTGATATCAAACGGATTACCTGTTGTCTCTGACGCACCTGCGGTTTCGATGCTAACACTTGTTGATGCCATAGAAACACCAAGACCAATCTGCTTTGCATTTACACCACCGACACCGGTAGCTGCATTTGCACCGGATGCACCGGATGTTGTTTGATATAAAATATCCTGAAATGTTACGGATGAAGACTTAAATGCTACTGTGTTTACGTTGGCGATATTGTTACCAATTACGTCCATTTTTGTCTGATGTGTCTTTAAACCTGACACAGCAGAGTACATTGATCTCATCATAATTAAATGACCTCCTAAATACTTTTGCGGTATGATTTCTTCTGTCATTCAGAAATCGGCAGCTCCCCTAAGGTCCGGCTACATAATTACCGCTCCATCAATATTTGTAAAAATATTATCACCTGATTCTTCCTGATTCATGGCAGTTACCACTGTTTTGTTTGGAACATTTACAATAAATGCCAAAGAATCAATCAATACAAGCGATTCTTTAATCCCTTTTTCACTTGCCTTTTGAACACCATTTTCCAAGCGCATGCTCTGCTCCTCTGACAAACTAATCTGTCTGTTTTCTAAACGCATTGCTGCATGCTTTGAAAATTTCAGTTCCGAACTCTCAGAGCTTTTCTGCTTCTGATTTAATATCTCTTCAAAGCTGAATCCCTTTTTCTGTAACTTTTCCGGATTTCTTTGATGTAGATACTGCCCCGTCACCTGCTCAATAGAAGTGAACTGATTTGCTATTTTGTTCATTCGCTCATCTCCTATTACGGCTCCTGACACCTGCCGGATTATGCTTCTTCAGAATCACCTTTGGCACTGTCATCTGTTCCTTCCGTACTTCCGGTTCCTTCTGTACTTTCGCTGCCTTCTGTACTTTCACTTCCCTCTGTGCTTCCGGTTCCCTCTGTTCCTTCTGTGTTGCTTCCGCCTGCTGATTCACTTGCTTTTACAAGTTCATTGTAACGGTTATATTTCTCTGTGAATGACTTCAATACATCTTCACTGATAAAGCTCTTCTGGTATTCTGTCAGACTATTATAGCCTTTTGCGATAGTCTGGATTCTTTCGCCATCCGCAAGTGTAATCTCATTTACTGCCGGCAATTGTGATACCGCAAGTTTAAACTCTTCTGCCATAGAAACCGCTTCCATATAATCTGTATCTGCCACTGTATCCAAATCATCGATATTGTACAGCTTATCACCGATCGAAAGATATGTCTTGCCGTTCTGGTGCATAACATAATCGACATTACCTGCCGCGTAGCTGACTTCACCCGTTGTAGAAGATGTCACCTTCATAATAACATACTTGCCTACCAGACTGTTTGCTTCTGAAGCTGTCATTGTATTCTGCATGTTAAGCATAGATTCTACCTGTGTAAAGGTCGCTAACTGTGCTATATAATCCGTATTGCTTGTCGGCTCCAATGGATCCTGATACTGCATTTCTGCACATAAAATCTGTAAAAACTGGTCATATCCCAAGTCATTCGTTTTCTTGGTTGAGGAACTGCTTGTCGAAACACCGTCCACAATTTGACCATTCTGTACTTCCTGAATAATTCCCATATATTACTCCTTTCCAAATTATGCAGTGAAATTAACGCTATTCCCCTGTTCTGCCATCATCTTCGCAACCAGTGTCTCTTCTTCTGTCATCAGACCGGATAAACCTTCCAGACTGTTCAGATTGATGTTGCGTCTGCCTGCTGACTTTGATGCTTCATTTTCCTGCTGTTTCTGACTATTCGCATCCTGCTCTAAGTTACGTTCAAACTCATGGCTTGCAATTGTAACTTCAACGGAATCCACTTTTACACCCGCTTGATTCAAATTCATCTTTAAATCTGCAATCTGCATTTCCAAAGCTTCTTTTACTACAGCATTCTGTGTCTGAAACTTCGCCGTGACAGAACCTTCATTCTCTGTAACTTCCACAAAAAGTTTTCCGAGATTTTCCGGATTCAGTTGCATTTCTATCTTCGATGTATCCGTAGAAACCAATACTCTTGTATGCTCTGCAATCTGTTCCATAATATCCGAAACTGTTACATTTGGCGGAAGCGTCTGTATTGTTTCGAAATTATCAAGTTGTTCTGCAAAAGTAGTGTTCTGTGATGAATTTATTACTATATTCTCACTTGCTTGTGTATTCTGAACTTGCTCAGTTCTTTTTCCGGCATTTGTACCAAAACCTTGTTCACTTTCAGCCAAGTTCTCTTCTGATTCGCTCATCTGCTTTTCTTCCGATGTCTCAACACGAATCTCTTCTACCTCTGCACCGTTTTCTGCATCCTCAATAGTAACTGCATCCATTTCCGCATCTGTGAGTGAATTCAAATCATCAGATACTTCGTCTACAACCTGTTCAACATCCACTTCCTGATTAGCAGTAGCTGATATATCTGCAGTTGTCTGTTGTTCCAAAGCTTTTTGAAATGCAACTAATTCTTCCGGTGACATCCGGACTTCTGTTAAAAGTTCTGTCCCAAGTTCACTTACCTGTTGCAAAACATTCGTGAATGTCTCGCTACAAAGCAACTGATTGATGTTCTCACTACCAGTTAGTCTGGTTACTAAATTTGCAAGATTACTATTATCCAACAAATCTAAAAAAGTAAGTCCCAGTTCTTCCATCGCTGCTTCTAATTCTTCTTTTGAAACGTGCAGCTCTTCTGCAACAACTTCTGTAACAGCATCTTCGAATTCCTTTACTTCAGCCACAGTCTCTTCTACCTTATGCGGTTCACTGTCGCTTGTCTCAGTGCGAATTGTCTTATCCTTGTACTGGTACTTTTCATAAGCATCTGCCGGTTTTTCTCTGCGGGTATCAAGTTCCTGTGTCTCGACTGTAGCAAACACTCCATCTGCGACATCCGTAGCAAAATTACCCGTATCGTTTGTTCCGCTCATGGAAATCATATCTGCAAACATTACTTCTGCAGCCTCTTCCTGGCGTTTCAAAACATTCACACCGGAATTCTGTGGCATCATTTTATTCCCAATACTTGCAATTCGGTTTTCTCCCATATTCGTCCTCCTTTCTTACATAATAAATATTTATATTCTTTTAAGGCTCCATGATTTCTGTCACTTTTGCAGCAGTTTCAGAATTCATTTTACCGAGAATATCTGCTCTGGACTTTGCATCCATATTCATCAAAATCTTTGCAACGAGTTTCAAATCATCTGTCATCGTGTCAAAGATTGCCGCAGCTTCCTTTGGCTTCATTGAGGCATAAGTATTTACATACTCTTCCACCTCTTCATCATAAATGCTCTGTTCTACAACCTGCTTATATAACGCTTCCGCATTCGCAGGTGCAATACTTTCATAATACTCTATATAATTTTCTATATCAGGTGCCTCATCCGCAAAAACAACCTCTTCATACCAACTTTGCCGAAGCGCTTCAAAATTAGCTTCTTCCAGTTTCATACGTTCCAACTCGTTTGCTTTTTCTTCAAGTTCAGCTATATACCCCGCATCACCCTCTGCAGCAAGTTGTGCTTCTGCAAGTTCGATTTCAAGTTGCTTAATCCGGCTGATTGCCTGCTCTAATGTCTCATAGATATACTTATCATTCTCCGTGGATTCTTCCTCAAAAACCTTTTCCGGCAAAATTTGATTCACATACGGAACATTTTTAATTACAGGTCCCAACACTTCCGAACCAAATCCACCCACGTCCATTTTGATTAACAAAACAACGATAGCAAGCCAGATTAAGATGATAATAATCGTCACAAAAAAAGTAACAATTTTCCCGCCAAGAGTAGACTCACCCTCAAAGTCAAGGTCGTCTGCCCCGCCCTTTTTTCCGCGTTTCTTCTCTGCCTTATCCGCTTTCTTCTTCGCTCTTTTTGTTATCTTATCTTCAGCCATTACTGTACCTCAACTTCCCTGCTCACCTTTATGTACTACTCTCATTATCCTTATAAGAATAACTTACAAGCTCATCTATTTCCTTATTCTCAGCGTATTGTATTTCCTGCTTGAACTCCTCAAACTTTTGCTCCCTGAGCTTTTCGTATGCCTTTCGTTCTGTCATAACATCATTCAGTCTTTTTCTGGCAGCTTCTACATTTTTCTCTGCCACATGCACATTCATCATCTGTGCTCTCTGCTGGCTTTTCAATACGTCGATAGCCTGCTTATTTTCCCTGATTTTCCGGACGTCAATTATACCACTCACCAAGTTCTTAGCTTCTGTTTCGTATGCCGCACGGCGTTCTAAAATCGTCCGAAGCTTCTCCTGCTCCTCAATAAGCTTCTTATTAGCAACACCATATGCAACCTTTGCCTGACTTTCCAGTTTTAATTTGATATCAAGAATGCTTTGCATACGATATACAAATTTCGCCATAGATTACTCCTTAATCATTAAACAAATCTCCCAGAAGACTAATCTCCTCATCAAACAGGAATTTCTCATCTGTAGCCTGTCTTAAAAATGCATTCACGTCCCGAATTTTCCGGACTGCATAGTCAATATCCGGATTAGAACCACTTTTGTAAGCACCTATATTAATCAGGTCTTCCGCTTCATTGTAAGTTGCCATAACATTTTTTAACTTACCTGCCAATGCCTTATGCTCTTTCGTAACAATGGAACTCATAACTCGCGAAATACTCTGCAATACATCAATCGCAGGATAATGATTCTTATGTCCAAGTTTTCTGGACAACATAATATGACCATCCAAAATACTACGTGCCGTATCTGTAATCGGTTCATTAAAATCATCACCATCTACCAAAACAGTATAAAGTCCGGTAATAGAACCTACATCAGAATTGCCAGCACGTTCCAACAACTTCGGCATCTCCGAGTATACACTCGGCGGATAACCTCTCGTAACCGGTGGTTCACCGGATGCCAGTCCGATTTCTCTCTGTGCCATAGAAAAACGTGTCAAAGAGTCCATCATCAGTAATACGTCCTTGCCCTGGTCTCTAAAGTACTCCGCTATCGCCGTCGCTGTTTTAGCAGCTTTATTACGAATCAATGCCGGCTTATCAGATGTTGCAACAACCACAATGGAACGCTTCATACCCTCTTCACCAAGGTCTCTCTCGATAAATTCACGTACCTCTCGTCCACGCTCACCTATCAACGCAATTACATTGATATCCGCCTTCGTATTACGTGCGAACATACCAAGCAACGTACTCTTACCAACACCAGAGCCGGCAAAAATACCAATTCGCTGTCCTTTACCGATTGTAATCAGTGCATCCACTGCTTTTACACCAAGCGGAAGTACCTCGTCAATAATCTTACGAGACATCGGGTCCGGTGGTGCTGCCTCAACCGGATATTCATATTTCAAATCTAATTTTTCAAACTCATTCAAATCAGTAGGCATGCCAACGCCGTCTACCGTATGTCCCAAAAGTTCATCCCCAACTAAAACAGATAAAGGATGTCCCGTGTTTTCTACGATACATCCTACTCCGATGCCTTCCACACTTTCGAAAGGCATAAGAAGCAATCGTTTGTCGCGAAAGCCAACAACCTCTGCCAGAATGGAAGTCCCACTATTTTTATCTATAATAATACGACACAAGTCATTGAGCTTCGCCTCCGGTCCCACGGATTCAATTGTCAATCCGACAATTTTCACTACTTTTCCCAATCTCTGAAAATATGTATTGTCGGCTAATTTTTGGTATTTCTCAAAATGATTTGTCACTTTCAGTCATCCTTACGAACTTAATGATCTAATATCTTTTATTAGGTTTTCCAACTGTGTGCCAAGGCTACAGTCAAACACCCCGGAATCGGTCTCAATAAGACAACCGTTTCCATCCATGGTCGAATCTGCAATAAATTCCAGTTCAATTCCATGTCCGACACGCTCCATAATATCTTCCCGATGATTTTCCAAAAATAACACATTACTATCTGCAACTTTAATTCGGAACTTACGATCACCTTCAATATTCAGAATCGCATCGTTAATCAAATGCATCAAAATATGCTTTTTATTATCAAATTGGATATGGAACACTTTGTTGAATACCTCTAAAATAACATCCACCAAATCTGATTCCATATTATCTCTTTTACTTGTATATTCCTGTTCCAGGTCTCTTTTTCTCGTAGAATATGCTGCTTCTAATGCTTCACGTTTCTCCTTAAGTGTCTTCTGCATAGTAACATTCGCTTCTGCGACCCCTTGTACTTTCGCCTCTTCACGGAGATTTTTTGCATCCAAATACGCCTGTTTCAAAACTGCATCAGCTTGCGCTTTTGCTTCTGCCAAAATACGTTCTGCTTCTTCCGTCGCCTGTTCAATCGGATTTACTTCCGGTACTTCTTCTATTACCTCTGTATCCTCACGAACAATTCCTGCTTCAAAACAGCCTTCCAATTCAGCCTGATGTCGTTGTTCTGCCCTCTTGCGTTCCAATTCCTTTGCCATGCGCTCTTCCAACAAAGAATTCGGATTAATGACTCTGGCATTATTCTGCTGATTAGTAACCCAGTACTGCTTATAAAGATTAGACAACGATTTCGTCACCTCCGCCTCTTGAAATAACAATTTCACCAGCATCCTCTAATCTACGAATAACACCAACAATCTTCTGT
>CAYMTX010000062.1:0-12469 GCA_964393475.1 uncultured Roseburia sp.
AGCAGTTGCATTAGTAAAAGAAATCAGAGGCTAAGAAAGCATTCTAAAAGAGTGTAGTCCCGCAGAAATTCATTAAAAATGGATTTCTGCGGTTTTTTTTATGCAATAGGAAATTGCGTCCTATTGCATAAAAGCACTGCGTGCACAGATGCGCAGCTATCGCGCGCGGAGGAAAGAACTTGTTTATTTAAAGCGTGAAAGTAATTAGTTTTTGGCAAAAATAAAATGTTGCTAATTTCTTAGAATAGTGTATAATTAAAATGTTTCCGAGGAAACATTTTGTAGAAACGACACAGAATAAAATTTTGACATTCTGCAAGGAACTATCAGATTATTCTGTGTTAGTAATAAATTAGGAGGAACATATGGGAAAAATCAGAATTGGTATCGTTGGTTATGGTAATATAGGAAAAGGCGTTGAACTTGCAATCGCCCGCAATGAAGATATGGAGCTTAAGGCAGTATTTACAAGAAGAAATCCGGAAGCGGTCATGGTGCAGACGGCAGGTGTGAAAGTGCTTCATATGGATGAAATGTTATCTATGAAGGATGAAATTGACGTCATGATGCTCTGTGGAGGTTCCGCAACGGATTTGCCGGTAATGGGACCGGAAGTGGCAGCGCATTTTAATACGATTGACAGCTTTGATACTCATGCAAAGATTCCGGAGTATTATGAGAAGATGGATAAAGCCGCCAAAATGGGTAATCACGTCAGCATTATTTCCGTTGGATGGGATCCGGGTATGTTCTCATTAAATCGAATTTATGCAGAATCTATTCTTGTACAGGGCAGTACGTATACCTTCTGGGGTAAGGGTGTAAGTCAGGGACATTCGGATGCAATCCGCCGTATACCGGGGGTGAAAAATGCAATTCAGTATACCGTGCCGATAGAGGACGCGGTGGAACGTGTGCGTAGTGGAAGCGAGCCGAAGCTCACTACGAGAGAAAAGCATCTGCGTGAGTGTTATGTCGTGCCGGAGGAAGGTGCAGATTTGGCAGCAATTGAAAATGCTATTAAAACAATGCCGAATTATTTTGCGGATTATGACACAACAGTAACCTTTGTGACCGAAGAAGAATTGAAAGCAAATCATAATAAAATGCCACACGGCGGTTTCGTTATCCGCACCGGAGAAACCGGAGTGAGCGGTAATAAGCATGTAATTGAGTATTCCTTAAAGTTAGATTCTAATCCGGAATTTACATCCAGTGTTCTCGTTGCATATGCAAGAGCAGCTTACCGCATGGCAGATAGCGGTATGAGCGGTGCAAAGACAGTATTTGATGTAGCACCGGCAATGCTATCAATGAAGACACCGGAGGAATTAAGAAAAGAGCTGCTTTAAGCGTAATAAACGATATATCGGCTAATGGAACAACATATGAAAATGTCAAGCAGAATACAATTGCTGCTGAGCACAGAGTGAACAGTAACTGTGTGATTGAGAAGTGGAAGGGATAACGGTAGTTGGAGTATAAGAATGTAATTTAGGAATATGGGATGAAAAAAGGGTTGGAAAATTTCAAAAAATTTTCCAACCCTTTTCTATTTATAGTACACTATATTATATATCGGAAATCCTGGGAGTTGAACAGTATAGGATAAGGAGGGGCATAAGCAACAATGGAAAAAGAATTTGCAGACAAGATGATTGCACAATTTCAAAAGAAGTTTTTTGGTTTTGCATTAAGTAAATGCAGTGATACGACAGAAGCAGAGGAGCTGGCATCACGTATTACCTGTGAGGCATATGTGACATTGCGCACGGTGGAGAATGTATACAACTGGGAAGGCTATTTGTATAAGATTGCGTCTAATGTGTATGCCCGTTATGTGCAGGAACAGACTCGGCATAAGACAGATGATATTTCGGAGCTGGAAGTATCGGATGGGGGAAGCTTTGAAGGTGATTATATAAAAAAAGAAGAACTGGAGATGTTAAAGCGTGAGGTGGCATGGCTTGGAAAGCGTCACCGTGAGATTATCCTGCTTCATTACTACCACAACAAAAAGGTTGCTGAGATAGCTACAATTTTAGATATACCGGAAGGTACGGTAAAATGGCATTTATCGGATGCGAAGAAACTTTTGAAAGAGGGAATGAGACAGCCGCGTGATACAGGCAATCTTGGGTTAGAGCCGATCAAGTTGTGTTCATTAGGTCATGCAGGAACAATTGCTCCCGGTGCCGGTGGTGTAGAAACACACTTAAATTCAAAGCTGCGGCAAAATATTGTATTTGCAGCGTATTTCATGCCAAAAACAGTAGAAGAAATAGCGACGGAATTAAATGTAAGTCCGGTTTTTATAGAAGATGAAGTAGCATATTTGGAGGAATGGGGATTTCTGGATCTGCTGGCAGGGAAAAGATACCGCACAAACATGTTTATTGAGTGTATTCCATACGAGGCCGAACTTTGCAGACGGGAACTGGATGCGGAAGTGGCTAAAATGGTCTGTGACATTTATATACCGGAACTGATTGAACGAGCGCGAAACTATGATAAAGAATGTATCTATGTACCGGATGATGATTTTAATTATTTCCTGTGGACATTTATTCCGATGACATTGACCCAGTATTCCATGAGAACATTTTGCTGGACTGCGTTGGAACGGGCAAACTGTTGGACGAAACGAAAAGATGGAAGTGAATATGCGGCAACAGCAACGCTTTATGATGAAAAAGTGCATAAATTACGTCAGAGTGAGCGGGAAAGCGGACCATCATATCTGGGAGAGACGGAAGTGCCGGTATTTGTATGGGAATTATCGACCAAATTTCAGGACAGAGAATTTGACTGGCCGCATTCCATAAAGGAGTATGAGTCATTTGCGCGGTATTTGAAGGGCGGTTTGCCGAAAACAGAAGCAGTGTTGGACAGGTTTGTTCAGTTTTATGAAAGAGGCTTACTCAGGCAGGAGGATGATACCGTAAATGTGATTGTTGTCAAAGAGGAGGCAAAAGAGGGATTCTTTGCGCAGATAGATAAATACGCGGAAAGGAATCTTGGTGTAATTAATATGAGCGGTTTTCTACACCGCTACATACCCCAAATGCCGCAGGAGGTACTGGAGAAGATAGAAGAGACATGTGAAAAGCGGGTTGCATTAGAAAAGCCGTATTTTCCGAAGCATATGCATAAAGCACTGACATTTTTCAGACAGGCTAGAAAGGTAAATGTCAGTATGGTAATGGAGGAGCTGGTAAGAAGAGAAGTTTTAAAACCATTGACCGATGCACAGAAAAAAGGTGTCATGACAGTCATATATAGTGATGTGCTGCCGGAAAGGAAAACAGTATGAAACAAAAACAGAAATACAATGTGCAGTCTGTTATCAAACGGATGCTGGCACATTTATGGGATAAAGATAAGGGACAATTTGCAAGAATTGCGCTGTATACAGTTGCGGCAGGGGTATATCCGTTTATGGCAGTATTGCTGCCGAAGCTGGCAATTGGAATATTAGAGCAGGGGAATACAGATGCAGGACGAAATCTGATTCTTGCCATGGCTGTATATTTTGCCGTGGCAGGACTGCTTGCGTTGCTGGTGAATTATTTGAAAGCACATATTGAGACATGTAATATGCGTGTACGCCTTTTGTATCTGGCAGATATGGCAAGACAGTTACAACAAATGGATTATTCACATCATGAGGATGCTGCTTTTTTTGAAAAGTATGATAAGGCAATGAATGCAGGAAATAGTAATTCGAATGGCATTGAAGGTGTCTATAACCGTATCTGCATGTTACCGGCAAAGCTTCTGACTTTAATTGGCATGATAGCAATGACAGGTGTGTTAAGTCCGGCAGTGCTTCTGGCATTAATCATTCATGTGCTTGTCATTATGTGGAGCAGGAAGAAAGCACATGATTACGAATATGCGAGAAAAGAACAGGTTTCCAAAGCATCGAGACGAATGAAGTACTATCGTGATACAACACAGGATTTTGCGTATGGAAAGGATATCCGTATTTTCAATTTAAGAAAACGGATTATGGACAATTATCAGGAAGAAATCAATGCGTATGTGAAGTTACAGAGAATGATAAAAAACAGACAATATTTGTTGGGATTTGCAGGAATTGTAACGCTGCTTGTGACAAACGTACTGATTTATGGAACACTTGTACAGCAGGTACTGAGAGGTATGCCGGTCAGTTCTTTTTCCATGTATGTCGCAATGATTACTTCACTTATGGCATACATGCTGGATTTTGGAGAGGATTTATCCTATGTCTGGAGTGAGGGCGAATATGTCAGTGATTTCTATGAGTTTATTGATGCACCGCTTCGTGTGGAAGGTGGCAGGACAATGGAAGATGTGATGAAGGGGAAAGAAACACTTGAAATTGTATTCGACCATGTGACCTTTCGATATCCGGGTACAGAGAAAAATATTTTTACGGATTTGAATTTTATGATTCCGGCAGGACAGAAGCTTGCCATTGTGGGAGTAAATGGTGCAGGAAAGTCCACACTTGTAAAGCTTATGACAGGGTTGTTTACACCAACGGAAGGACATATTTATATTAACGGTACAGATATTACAGAGTTGAAGAAAGCAGAACTTTATCGTCTTTATTCCGCAGTATTTCAGGATGTCAATATTTTAGCATTTACCATTCGGGAAAATATAAGCTGTACATCAGAAGGTGTGGATAACTCCCGTGTACAAATTGCCCTGGAACGCGTCGGATTGTGGAAAAAGGTAGAAGGTTTTGAAAAAGGTCTGGATCAGATGATGTTAAAAGTCATTGATGAAAATGGTACGGATTTCTCAGGCGGTGAACGTCAGAAGCTGTCAATTGCGAGGGGACTTTATAAAGATGCGCCAATGGTTATCATGGATGAACCGACTGCGGCATTAGATGCATTGGCAGAAGCGGAGATTTATGAGAATTTCAGCAGTCTGGTAGAAGGAAAGACCGCAGTCTATATCTCGCATCGTCTTGCCAGCACACGCTTTTGTGACAAGATAGCATTGTTTGATGCGGACGGACTGAAAGAGTATGGAAGTCATGATGAGCTTATGGAGAAAAAGGGAGAATACTATGATATGTTTGCTATTCAGGGCAAATATTATCAGGAGGAGGCGAAAGTGGTATGAAAAAGTTATTGCATTTTATAAAACTGGCATGGTCAGTATCACCGTGGTATATGGTGCTCTTAGTGGTAAAGTCGGTTTGTGAGGCTGCAAAGACACTTTTGAATACGGTATTGCCGATGTATCTGTTGAATGAATTAATCGGAGACAGAAGTTTGAAGATGCTGATATTATATACCGGATTAATTATTTTGAATAATGTGGGTATGATGTTTCTGAATAACACATTTGAACGTTTTACGGAAGTCGGCAGAATGAAGACAAGTCAGGGAATGCTAAAGCTGATGTCGGAAAAGATTATGAATCTGGAGTATTCCTATCTGGAGAATCCGGCTTATCTGGATTTAAAGGAGCGTGCGGTATTTTCGATTGAAAATCAGAATGCAATTGCAAATATGATTACAATGATTATAGATGTGCTTAGTCAGGGACTTACACTGATGGGGCTGTTTGGTATTTTGCTGACATTAGGACCGGTACTGATGATTGTGCTGGCAGTGGGAATCTGTCTTATGCTCGTCATTTATAAGGGAATATCTAAGGAATTAGTAGAGATGACGGAGAAAATTGTACCAATAAACCGACGCTTCGGTTACTATATGGATATTGCAGTCGGGAAAGATGTACAGAAGGATATCCGACTGTATAACATGGAAGAGATGATTACCGGACGGCTGATTGAATATGCAAATGATACTTGTGATTATTTTGAGAAAATCTCGATACGTCAGGGCATGGCATCCGGTAAGATTGCCGCAGTCGGCGAGGGAGTCGCTGCAATCAGCTATGGCTATGTGGGTATTCGTACGCTGAGTACGGTATTTGGTCCGTTGATTTCGCTGGGAGAGCTTACGATGTATGTATCAGCGGCAATTAATTTTTCTTCTATTGTCAGTGGTTTCGGAGAGTCCGTTGTAAATATGATGCAGTTTTTAGTATATTTAGATCCGTATATGGAGTTTATGTCATTGCCGGAAGAGACGAAGCAGAACGGCAAAGTACCATTTACAGGTGAGGTAGAGACAGTCGAGTTTAAAAATGTGACTTTTACTTATCCGAATGCAGAGAAAGCGGTATTGCGGAATATTTCTTTTGTAATTCACAAAGGAGAGAAAATATCGATTGTTGGTTTGAATGGTGCAGGCAAATCAACACTTGTGAAGTTGATTTGCCGGATGTATCAGGTTGACAGCGGTGCAATATACATAAATGGCAGGAATATCAGTGATTATGAGTATTTTTCCTATATGAATACAATATCAGCAGTATTTCAGGATTATCGTCTTTTTAACTTCTCAATTGCAGAGAATATCTCTTGTCAGGCAAATGGTGCAGATCAAAAGGAAATAGAGCGTCTGATTCGAGAAGTTGGGCTTAAGGAAAAAGTGGCAGAATTAAAAGATGGTATTGACAGTCGTTTGGGAAAAGATTATGACGAAAATGGTGTCGAGCTTTCAGGCGGACAGGGACAGAAGATTGCAATTGCAAGAGCGTTATATAAAAAGGCTTCAATGGTTATTTTAGATGAGCCTGCAAGTGCATTAGACCCGATTGCTGAAGCTGAAATCTATGAGAAATTCAATAGTCTTGTAGAGGATAAAACGGCTATTTATATTTCTCATAGAATGTCCTCTTCGGTATTCTGCGATAAAATTTTAATCATTGATGGTGGTACGGTTGCAGATTATGATACACATGAAAATCTCATGCAAAAGACTGACCGCTTGTATTATAAATTATTCATGTCACAGGCAGAAAACTATCGGATAGAGCCGGAGTGTATGTAAGTGCAGCCGGTTATTCGATTGTTCGAACAACGAGTTTTTTGTATTCGCGTGGTGAAATGCCGTATTCCTTTTTAAAGGCGCGATAAAACGCGGAATAATCACAAAAACCGCAGGACAGGGCAGCTTCTTCCATGGAGCTGCCTTCTTCTATTTTCAGCTTTGAATTAATCAGACGGCGTTGCGTCACGAAATGATAAAAGCTGATACCAAGCCGATTATAAAATAACTTGCCGAGTGTACTTACACTGATATGAAAGGTTTTTGCGGTCTCTTCCAGGGTGATTTTGTCGGCATAATGTGTTTCAATATAAGTAATAATGTTGTCCAGCTCGTCTTTTTTCTCAGCTGTAAAATTGTCGGTAGAAGAAATAAAAGCGCGGAAAAGCTGTACCAAAAGTGTGGTAGTATTACTGTAAAGTGCAGTCTCCCAAAATGGTGCTTGTTCGGTGGCTTCAAACAGATCTCGTTCAAAGTAGGTCTTAATAGATTCATACGGAGTATTTTTTGTGTGCAGTAAATAGTGACTGTTTGAGTTTAACAGTGTCCGTAGACCAACCGGATAGAATTTGGTTGCATCCTTGAAGAAATCAACACTGAGCCATAGGACAATACGTGAATACGGTTCTGTCATCTCTTCGTAGAAAAGCGGACGATGACTGACTCCCGGTGGCACTAAGATGATATCTCCGGCATGAATACGGTAACGTTTATCGGCTATGAGATACTGGATATTTCCGCTTTCGCAGTAAAGGAGTTCAAAAAAAGAGTGACTGTGAAGCTGAAGTTTTTCCGGAGCGTGGCTGATATCCTTATGAGTATTAACATAGGGAGAATCCATTTCCAGTTCTTGATAGATATTGTGAGTACTGAGGTCTAATAGTTCCAGTACAGTCTGTTTTAAAGTAGGGTCTTTGCTCAATTCTTCCAGTTCGCTTGGAAGAAGATTGGATAAATCTTTCGGAATACCTGCTTTCTCAATGAGTGCCAGTAATTTCTTTGTTTCGGAAAGTTTCACAAATTTACTCCTTTTAAATTATGTATTTTGCATATATCGTAACAGAGAATTACCATATTTGCAATGTTTTATCATATTTTAACAATTAAAAATGTGATTTTATTGTTGTATAGTTAGCTTACTTAGAAAAAAAGACACTGTTGCCATGAAAAGTGGCAGCTAAAAACAGAGTTCAAAAGATAGGAGATTCTACGTTATGAAAACAAATGAAAAGGCAGTTCCAAAATTTGGCATAAGAGATCAGGTTGGATATGTATTTGGCGATATGGCGGGAAGTTTTGTAAACTTATTCGTTGACGCTTATTTCCTTACATTCTGTACTTATGCTTTAGGTATTGAAGCATCTTGGATGGCATCATTATTCTTAGTTGCCCGTTTATGGGATGCAATTAATGACCCGATTATCGGCTCATTCCCGGATCGGTGGAGAATTGGAAAGAGTGGGGACAAATTTACACCATGGATTAAATTGTTCATGATTCCATTGGCATTATCCGGAGTATTATGTTTCTGGAAAGTTCCGTTTGAAGGTATTATGTTACATGCATGGGTAGCATTTGCATATCTGTTATTTGGTATGAGCTATACAGGTACAAGTATGCCGTTTGGTGCAATGGCAAATGTTGTTTCGACAGACCCGGTTGACAGAAGTAAGTTAAGCCGTGCCCGCAGTATCGGTGGTGGTTTAGTTGGTGCTGTTGCATTAGGTGCAGTTCCGGTGGTATGCTTTGATAAAAATGAAAATATTTTACCGGAAAGATTTACATTACTGGCTGTTATTTTTGGTATACTTAGTATTATCAGTTATTTGGTACTTTGTACATTTACAAAAGAACGTGTGCGTGAAGTGAAGAAAGAAGGCGAGAAGTTCGAATACAGCAAGGTGTTAAAGGCTGCATTAAAGAACCGTCCGCTTATCGGTGTTATGGTTGCTACGATTGGTTCTATGCTTACCATTACAGGTTCCAGCCAGACATACAGCTACATTTATAAAGAAGTTTATCATAATACAGATATGATTATGATTTCCACAGTGGCTTCCATTCCATTTATGATTGTGGTATTCCCGCTGATTCCAAAGCTGGTTAAGAAATTTGGTAAACGTAATGTTATTTTAATTACAAGTGCAATCAGTCTGGTATTCAGTGCAGTGAAATTATTTGTTTACATTGATAACGTAGTGGTATATACTGCTTTAAATATCTGTACTATGGTTGGTCAGACTGCATTTACGATGTTAATCTGGGCATTAGTTTCAGACTGTCTCGATTACAGTGAGTGGAAAACAGGGGTACGTAGTGACGGAAGTATGTACAGCTTATATACCTTCAGCCGTAAGATTGGTTCTACGGTAGCTTCTACAGGTATTGCTGCAAGTTTAGGTCTTGTAGGCTATGTTTCCGGTATGAACGTTGTTCAGACAGAGGAAGCGGTTATGGGAATTTATTATGTATGTAATGCAATTCCATTTATCTGCTATGCATTGCAGCTTGTAGGTATCGGTCTTATCTTCAACTTAGATAAGAAAAAAACAGATGAAATGTATGCAGAGATGGCAAAAATGCGTGAAACGCAGAAATAGTTGCATTTTTTAGGTAGGATTATGAAAAAAATAGATTTACATATGCATATTATGACCACGTTTGCAATCCCTAAAATTGGAAAGATGAATCTTTCAAGTCCAAAGAAAATGATTGCACATATGGAGGAGCTTGGCATCGGAAAAGCGGTTCTGATGTCGAGCGGCGAAAAGAAAATACCATTCGGCAAAAATAGTATCTGTCGGAAAATCTGTACAAAATATCCGGAGCATTTTGCCTGGATGTGTATGCTTGACGAGACGGACGAAGCGACTGTCTATGACAGACTTGCGGAGTACAAACGTCAGGGAGCAGTCGGCGTTGGTGAACTTACAATAAATAAGCGTCTGGATAATCATTTTTTGCAGGTGGTTTTTGCGGCGGCAGAGAAGTTAGAACTTCCGGTGACGATTCATATGAGTCCGGAAGAGGGATACAGCTATGGTGTGGTAGATGAGCCACGCCTTCCGCTTTTGGAGGAAATATTGCAGAAATATCCGAAACTTAAAATCTTAGGACACAGCCAGACATTCTGGATTGAAATGAGTGCAGATGCACCGGATGAAAAAGAAAAGCGCAACAGTTGGGGCGACGGACCGGTAACACCGGGAGGTCGTGTGCCGGAGCTTTTTGCAAAATATGCAAACCTCTACGGAGATTTAAGTGCGAACAGTGCGGGACAGGCAATTATGCGTGACCCGGAATTTGGTTTAAAGTTCTTAGAAACCTATGCAGACAGGCTTTTCTTTGCAACAGATATGGTGAATGCAGATATGGTATTTCCGCTTGGAGCATGGCTTGATGAACAGGTGGAAAAGGGAACTTTAAGCCGAGGGGCTTATGAGAAAATCTGCTGGAAGAATGCGCAGAGTGTATTTGGCTTGTAGGGGAATTGGCTTGCGAAAAGGCGGAATAAAAAGTAGATTGCTGAAAAGGCGGAATGGAGAGGATTATGTCAGATACAATTATGACAAAATGTGGAGCAATCCGTGGAACAACATGTCAGTGGGATGGTGTAACGGCATATAAAGGTATTCGCTATGCTACAGCGGGCAGATGGGAATATCCATCTATCATAACACACTGGGATGGTGTATATGAGGCAACTGAGTATGGAAACTGTAGTTTTCAGCCAAGAGCCTTTTACAATGAAGAAGATGTTGTTGAAAAAGTTTTTTACTATAATGAATTTCGGAAAGGTGCATCATACACATATGATGACGATTGTTTGTTCTTAAATATCTGGACACCGGAAAGTGCCACAGCAGAAAGCAAACTGCCTGTTATTTTCTATATTCATGGTGGGGGTTATAAAGGTGGATGCGGTCATGAGAAGCATTTTGACGGACCGGTCTGGCCGACAAAAGATGTCATTGCAGTAACCTGTAATTACCGACTTGGACCGATGGGATATCTGTGTCTGCCGGAATTAGAAGCAGCGGCAGGGCACACCGGAAACTATGGCATGTATGATCAGATAACTGCTTTACAGTGGGTTCGTGACAATATCAAAGAATTCGGCGGTAATCCGGATAACATCACCGTTTTCGGTCAGAGTGCGGGTGCGATGAGCGTTTTAAATCTCTGTATCAGTCCATTGACAGATGGTATGTTTGCCAAGGCGGCAATGGATAGCGGCGGTGGTGTTCACAAGCTGATGAACAGTAATGCGACAACAAAAGACCGTTTTGAGTTCTGGGAAAAAGTAATGGAAGAAGCAGGTTGTAAAAATGTTGCAGAGCTTCGGGCATTAGATGCGGCAAAATTATTTGAAAGCTTTCAGAAGGTATCCAAATCCAGTCCGAAATATGCAATGGCGGCAGCACCATGCATTGACGGCCGTGCATTGACAATGTCCGGTCTTGATGCAGCGAATCAGGGGTTACAGAAGAATATTCCGTATATGATGGGGTCTACAAGTGAAGATATAATGCCGGTATTTATTGCTGATATGGCAAAAGACTGGTGTATCCGTCAGGATAAGCAGAACAAGCAGAAGAGTTACTGCTGGTTTTTTGACAGACAGCTTCCTGGGGATGAAAACGGAGCATGGCATTCAAGTGAACTGTGGTATTTCTTCGGCACGTTGAAAAACGGCTGGAGACCATTTACGGAGCATGATTATAAAATCAGTGATATAATGTCGTCTGCGCTTTGCAATTTTGCGAAGCATGGTGACCCAAATGGTGATGGTATTCCGGAATGGAAACCGACTACGGAGCATCAGAAGCAGATTATGATGTGGGGAGAAAAGTTTCCACAGATGGGAAAAACGAGCAAGTTAAAATTGTGGAAAACCACGCTGACAAATAAGGCGGTTGGTGAATAACGTTGTAGGAAGACAAAAAAAGGGCGGTGCAAAATGCATCGCCCTAAATGTTTCTATACTATCTCTGTACACGAGCACCTGCGCCACCCATGATAGCTTCAACTTCTTTCTTAGAAGCCATTGTTGTGTCACCAGGAGTTGTCATTGCTAATGCACCGTGAGCTGCACCATAGTTTACAGCTACTTCAGCATCGCCTGTTGTCATTAAACCGTAGATTAAACCGGAAGCGAAAGAGTCACCGCCGCCTACACGGTCCATGATTTCAAGACCCTTGTAGTCTTTTGCTTTGTAGATTTCGCCGCCTGCCCAGCAAAGAGCTGACCAGTCATTGATTGTAGCTGTCTTAACTTCACGAAGAGTTGTAGCAACTGCTTTGAAGTTAGGATATGTCTTAACAGCTTCGTTAATCATCTTCTTGTAACCATCGATGTTTAACTCTTTTAAGTTCTCATCGTTACCTTCGATTTCGAAACCAAGACATGCTGTGAAGTCTTCTTCGTTACCAATCATAACGTCTACATATTTAGCGATTTCTTTGTTAACTTCCTGTGCTTTTGCTAATCCACCGATTGCGCTCCACATAGAAGGTCTGTAGTTTAAGTCGTAAGATACGATTGTGCCGTATTTCTTAGCAGC